>QMPO01000233.1 GCA_003648625.1 Bacteroidota bacterium | reverse complement strand
TGCCTGGCAGATTTCTTTACAGAGATGCGAAAATTACCCCTTTTCGATAAGCTGAACTTCATCATCACCTCCGACCACGGAATGAATGCCACTTCCAACGAAAAAAGAATTTTTATCGAGCAGGTAATTGACACATCGCAAATAGAGTATATGGATGGTATAACACCTAATGTGAATATCAAGGTAAAAGAAGGAATGCTGGACGAAGTATATGCTGATCTGCAAGCCGCCGAACACTTACATGCATGGAAACACGGTCAATTGCCGGAGCGATTACATTACGGAACAAATATCAGGACTCAGGATATCAGCCTGGTGGCCGATCCGGGCTGGACCATTGCCACCACAAAACATCCGGATGCCGAGCAAGGAGCTCACGGTTATGACAACGACCTGAAAGACATGCATGCTATCTTTTATGCGGCAGGCCCTGCCTTCAAATCAGATTATGTGCATCCGACTTTTGAAAATGTCAACCTGTATATCCTGATGGCACACATCCTTGACCTCTCCCCCGCTTCCACTGATGGATCGCTGAGTAATGTAGAACAAATGCTGAAAGAAAATCAGAAATAAGAATTTGGAAATTAGAAATAAACATAGATATTTATTTTTTAACTTCGAAAAATGAGAAAAGATGATTTAAAAGGCAGAACTTTTAACTTCTCAAGTGATATCATTGACTTAGTAGAACTCTTGCCTAAAATGACGGCTACTAATGTTATTTCTTATCAAATTCTAAAAAGTGGCACATCGGTTGGAGCAAATTATCGTGCAGCCAAAAGAGCCCGAAGCGATAAAGAATTTATTGCTAAAATAAACATTGTTCAGGAAGAAGCTGACGAAACTTTATTTTGGTTGGAAGTGATCAAAGAAAAAGGATGGGTCAATGACAAACTTCTGGAAGGTCTTCTAAAAGAAGCTGACGAATTGACGGCCATTTTCACAAGCACCTTAAAAACAATGAATAAAAGATAACAAACTTCTAATCTCTAATTTCAAAATTCCGATTTCATATGAAAAAAACGACCATCTATATTTTTTTCCTATTACTGACAATTTCGGTAAATGGACAGGAGAAACTGATCAATGCAGGCCCGATGCCAGGCTACAGTGAGATGAAAGAAGTGTCTGTCTGGCTCCAGACAACTAAACCCGTGGAAGTGATTGCAAAATACTGGCTGAGCGGCAATCCTGATTCAGCCTTCTACACAAATTCCGTCACCACGCAAAAAGGAGATGCTTACACGGCTATTTTGATTGCCGATACGCTGGAACCCGGAAATACATATGAATATGAGATCTATATCAATGGCCAAAAGCAACAATTCCCCTACCCGACTACCTTTAAAACGCAGAAGATATGGAAATGGCGCACTGATCCTCCTGAATTCACCTTCGTGATGGGCAGTGGTGCTTACATAAATGAAAGCCGGTATGACAGGCCAGGCACTCCTTACGGCGACAAGTATGAAATTTATGAGGCCATGGCAAATAGGAAACCTGATTTTATGATCTGGCTTGGCGACAATGTGTACCTGAGGGAACCGGACTGGAACAGTTGGACTGGCATCATTCACAGATATACACACGACAGGTCTATTCCACAGTTACAGCGTTTTTTGGCTTCCACGCATCATTATGCTATCCTCGATGACCATGACTTTGGTCCGAACGACAGCGACCGGAGCTACTGGTTTAAAAACAAAACGCTCAAAGCTTTTAAATTGTTCTGGGCCAACCCCTCGTACGGTGTCGGTGACATCAAAGGTGCCATTACTTTCTTTAATTACGGCGATGCCGATTTCTTTCTGCTGGATAACCGCACCTATCGCAGCCCGAACCACCTAGAAGTACCTGACAAAACCGAACTGGGAGAAGAACAACTGCAATGGCTGTTCGATAACCTGGTGTCGAGTACAGCAACTTTTAAATTTGTGGTGATGGGTGGTCAGTTCCTGAGCACTTCAGAAGTTTACGAGTCATATTCCAACTATGGTTTTGGTGAAGAAAGGCAAAAAATCATCGATTTCATTTACGAACAGAACCTGACCAACGTCATTTTTCTTACCGGAGATGTACATTTTTCAGAAATATCCGTATTGCAGGAAGAAGGCAAACCCACTATCTGGGATATAAGTTCATCACCCCTAAACAGTGGTGCGAATACAAATGCTTTAAACCAAAATAATACGTTGAGGATCCGTGAATCGGTGATTATGGAACGGAATTTTGCCCAAATCTCAGTTGAAGGGCCCCGAAAAGAAAGGAAACTGATTGTTACCTTTTACGACTATTCAGGGAACGAAGTATACTCTTATGAGATAAAGAGCGAGAAAATCTTCAAATATTAGCGATCATTATCTCCTGATCCTGTCTGCTTTTTCATTGGCTTCCTGTACGATCCTGTCCGACTGATTACGGGCAGCTTCAACAATCTGATCCGCTTCCTGTTGTGCTCTCTGCAACACTTTACCCGCTTGTGTGTCAGCACTATTCATTAATTCCGTAGCTGCTGCTTTAGCCGCCAGCTCTGCTATAGGCCCCTCCTTGGCGGCTTCCTCAACCAATTGATCCGCCTGTTTCTGCGCTTCAGCTTTTGCGTCTTTTACGGATTGCCGGGCCAGCTGCATCACCTGATCAGCCTGTAGCTGTGCAGCACTTATAATCGAATCGGCCTGTTTTTGCGCTTCAGCAATTATTTTTTCAGCCTCTGCATTGGCTTTTTCGGCATACTCGTCAATTACCTCTTCCACTTTGTCTTCCACTATATCTTTCACTCCTCCTCCGGTTGATTTGCCCATGGAAACCAACCGCACTTCCGGATCATGAAAATCACCGGTAACTCCAACAACGGGTCTCAGAGAAGTTACATCGCCAAGAGTAATACCAAATTTGGCAGCCTCTGCAGCATATTGGTTCACCACGTTGGCAACATCATCTCCCAGCATATCAACAGGGATATCAAAACCGATGTTGTAATCGATCTGCTGATCGAATCCGGTCCATCCCCCAATTTCCATTTGTACCTGATCAACCTTCACAGTAAAAGGACTGCTGTACAGTTTACCATCAAGTAAGTTAAACGATAGATCAACGGGGCCGGTAGACAGGTTGTTGAATACATTTACTTTAAGCACATCAGTAATTTTATTAAAAATATCCTGTGCATTCATCTGGATATTTTCCGATTTAAAATTTCCATTTCCCACTATTGAAGTCCACACAGGATTCATTTGCCGGTCGAGATCAGTACTCAGGCTTAAGGTAGTATTGAACATACCATCTGCCTTTTCTGCTATTGGTGCAAACTGCCTGAACAGTGTCAGATTCTGATAAGCACTGCCGATGTTCATGTCTTTCAGGCTAAGGGTAAAGTCTATATGAGGTGTTGATTCGGGAACCGCCTCATAAAAGCCCTGCAGGTTGAGTAGTCCATTTAGAAACGAGGAGTTAACATTCTCGAAATCAACTCTTCCTTCGTGTACATGCACTTGTGAATTGAAATCGGCAAATACCATTTTCCTGTATAGAACAGAATCGGCCGTGAGCGAAACCAGCACATCTATATTTTTAGGAATATATGTAACTTCGTCCTCGTCTGTATCTGATCTTTCCAAAGTTTCCGAATTTTCTGTTAACAACCAAGGCTCCAGTAACTTATTCAGGTCCAGTTTATCAGAACTTATATTCAGGTTACCCCTGAAAAGATCATCTTTCAGGTAATAGCTCAGATAATTTTCCATTTTTCCTTCTGCCAGTATTTTATTGTTGTTGATCCGGCTGTCGAAAGCTATGATATCTATTTGTGAAGGAGAAAAGTTAAACTGAGCATGATGCAGTTCCACTGGATAATCACCGTCGCCATAATTGTATTTGACATTCTTACAGATGACCGATCCCATGGCCACTATATTCTTATAATCTGCCTGTTCTGCCGATGAAAGGTTCCCTTTTATTGTCAGGTCGGCCATCAATTCACCAGCCACCGACTGCAACGATTCCTGTGGAAAAACATTTTTCAGGTTCTCCAGATGAAACACGCCGGAAGCCTTCATATCAATAAACGGATCGGAAATCAGTTTTGTAAGGTAGAGATTGAGATTTACCTTATCCTTGCCAAGCATTGCTGAAAAATTATCCAGTTTAACAACCGTCTTATCCAGATCGTTTCCTTTGTTCTCAACTAACAGGTCAAAACCAATATCTTTCAGTGAAGCAGGCATTTCCTTATACGACACCTCTGTGTTCGCGGCTTGTAGATGAACTTTGAAGTCCGGCATCTTCGTTTCCGAATAGATACCTTTTACAAAACCATCCATGCTGAATTGTCCGGTAGTTACCAGCTTGTCAAAATCTTCAGAGTATATCAGCGGGATCAGTGACAGCAATTGTTTAAATGAATTATCAGGTGCGTTATAGACGAGCATCAGGTTGATATCGTCATCAACATAAGCTACCGACCCCTCAAAATTCAGACGCAGTCCGTTAACGTAAAGTGAGTTATTCTTCAGGTTGTATATCTCATCACTCAGGTTAGCGTCAATAACCGCATTAAATTCCATTGATGTGTTATCGAGGTATTTTATCCCCTCATAAGTTACGGAGACGGCCTTCGAAAAGAGTTCCAGATCAAGATCTGTCCGGTTTTCGGTAAACCTTCCGCTCAGAAAAGCGTCCAGATTATCTACATAAAACGACAGGTCTGTTTCTT
>QMPO01000232.1 GCA_003648625.1 Bacteroidota bacterium | reverse complement strand
TACATGGCGCGGGCTGCAGCTGTTACGGATGTTGGCCCTGATCAGTTTGATCAGGTTATTATCCAACTGCACACCTTCGTTTAGTTTGACAAATAAAACGACCAGCTCATCATCGTCTTCAATCTTTTTTCCGACAACAACAGCATCATCAATTTCCTCCATTTTTTCCAGAACCCGATAAATTTCAGCAGTACCGATCCGCACACCTTGCGGGTTAAGTGTGGCATCCGAGCGGCCCAGCATAACTATGCCACCGTTACTCGTAATTTCAATATAATCGCCGTGATGCCAGACACCCTTGTACCGCTCAAAATAGGCCTTTTTATATTTTACGTCACCTTCATCGTTCCAAAAATAGACGGGCATCGACGGGAAGATGGATTTACATACAAGTTCGCCTTGCTCTTCAATCAGTGAATTTCCTTCATCGTCGAAGCAGTCTATATCCATTCCCAGTCCCTTACACTGTATTTCGCTGGCATACACCGGAAGTGTTGGTGAACCGAGAACAAAACAGGAGACAATATCCGTACCTCCTGCAATAGATGAAAGCTGCACGTCTTTCGACCAGCGACTGTAAACATAACGGAAACTTTGTGCTGATAAGGGTGAACCTGTGGATGCTATCACATTGAGGTGTTCAAAATTGTAAGAACATACAGGACAGACTCCTTCCGCTTCAAGAGATGCAATATATTTTGCGCTGGTACCAAAAACATTGATCTTCAAGTCAATGGCCATTTCAAGCAGAGCATCGGGTTCAGGATAAAACGGGTTGCCGTCGTATAGTACGATGGTAGCACCAACAGCCAGCGACGACACAAACCAGTTCCACATCATCCATCCGCAGGTAGTAAAATAAAAGATACGCTGGTCTTCCGTAAGGTTCGTATGCAGCACCAACTCTTTAAGATGCTGGATCAGGGTTCCGCCTGCCGAGTGAACGATGCTTTTCGGGAGGCCTGTTGTACCCGACGAATACATAATATACAACGGATGGTCAAAAGGCAGTTGCTCAAAGGTCAGAGGTTCTTCGCCGGGAGCAGTAAGTTCTTCCCACGTAATGGCCTGAGATATGGAGTTTACATCCAGGTTTCCTGTATAATTTACCATAACCACGCTTTTCACAGAGGGTAACGAACCTAAAATACCCTTTAACTTTTCCTGTGAATCGAACACTTTTCCTTTATAGAAATAACCGTCGGCGGCCAGGATAACTTTCGGTTCAATCTGGGAAAAACGGTCGAGGACACCTTTAATGCCGAAGTCGGGTGATGAAGAAGACCAGATAGCTCCCAGCGAAGCTGCAGCCAGCATCATAATGATGGTCTCTGGCATATTCGGCATAAAGGCTGCTATCCGGTCACCTTTTTCCACACCCAAACGTTTCAGCCCTGCTGATGCCAGGCGCACCTGTTCGTATAATTCGGCATAAGTCAGTTGCCTCCGTACTACATCTTCGCCCCAAAAGATCATGGCCGGATGATCATCTTTTCGGCTGAGCAGATTTTCAGCAAAGTTCAGGCGGGCACCTGTGAACCATTTGGCTCCGGGCATCTTTTTCGGGTTATCCACCACCTGATCATAAGTTTGTGCAGATTTTATGTTACAGAAGTCCCATATTTCAGCCCAGAAATCAGCTATATTTTCGACACTCCACTTATGAATAGTATAATATTCGTTGTCCCGTAAGTTGTATTTTTCAGCAATCCGTGTCAGGAACGCGTACATATTCGAGTTTTTTTTATACTCATCTGTCGGTTCCCAAAGCAATTGATGACTCATGGTTCTTTCGTTTGCAGTGATTTATTCGTTTAACAACCTATCTGTCTCGATATAACGAGGCGCTGGATTTCGGAAGTGCCTTCCCCAATCTGAAGCAGGCGCTGGTCACGGTAAAAACGTTCTACATCGTAGTCTTTCATCAGCCCGTAGCCACCGTGTAGCTGAACGGCTTCGTCGGCGACTTCTTTAGCTATTTCCGAGCAATAAAGCTTCGACATGGCTGCCTCTTTGGTAAATGGTTTGTTGTTATCTTTCAGCCAGCAGGCTTTATAAAGCAGGTTTCTGGCCAGTTCAATTTTTGTAGCCATGTCGGCCAGTTTAAAGGCATTTACCTGAAATTTGGAGATGGGCTTGCCGAATTGTTTCCGTTCGTTGGCATACGCCAGAGCCATTTCAAAAGCCCCCTGTGCCAGTCCGAGGCCCATAGCTGCAATTGACAATCTTCCCCCATCGAGTGTGGAAAGCATGATCTTCGATCCTTTGCCCACTTCTCCAAGAAGGTTTTCTTTCGGTACGCGGCAATCGTCAAAATAGAGTTCCGAAGTATTGGAAGCACGCCACATCATCTTTCCATGCATCGTTTTTGCCGTAAAACCAGGCGTATCTTTTTCTACTAAAATAGTTGTGAATACTTTTCTTCCATCCCTGGTTTCGGAAACTGCCTGGACCGTACATCCTTTTGATAACTCCGACGAACCGTTGGTAATAAATATTTTGGAGCCGTTGATCACCCATTCGTCACCGTCGAGGACAGCGGTAGTTTTAGATCCGCGCGAATCGGATCCTGCACCCGGTTCTGTCAAGCCGAAACTCCATAAAGCCTCGCCGGTACACAGTTGCGGGAGGTATCTCATTTTTTGTTCTTCTGTTCCATAGCCGTACAATGGATAAATACCCAGGGAATTGTGTGCTGCCAGGGTAGCCGCATGAGAGCCATCAACTCGGGCCAGTTCTTCCACAGCAATAATATACGATAAGGTGTCAAGTCCCTGCCCGCCATATTTTTCGGGGAGATTCATGCCGAACAAGCCCAATTCCCCTATCTTCCCTGTGAGTTCAATAGAAAACTCCCCTTTTTCATCCAGTTCCTTAGCCTTCGGTTTTATCTCGCGCTCGGCAAAATCGCGTACCGTTTCCCTGATCAGTTTCTGTTCATCACTAAGCTCAAAATTCATAGATGTTATTTTTTCATGTTACCTAATAAAACAAGTTGCTTGTCCGTATCAACCATTTCCCCTTCTGCAACATTTACTTTCTCAACAATTGAATCGTTTGCTGCTACAATGTTGTTTTCCATTTTCATAGCTTCAACCACAAGCAGGATTGTGCCTCTTTTCACTTCTTCCCCTTCCTGCACATTGATTTTGATCACTTTGCCCGGCATAGGGGCGAAAAGATTATTTCCGTTGTCGCTGCCACCTGCTGATGCCGCAACTTCCGAACTGTCAAGTATGTCGTCGCGTTTGTACTTAAAAGTGGCGCCATCCACAGTAAGGTAATGTATTCCTTTGTTATCTGCTGACAGATAAGCCGTGTAGGATTTTCCGTTAAAATTAACCTGAATACTGTGCATGTCTGCATCCATCAGCGTAATCCGGTACTCTTTTTTGCCGATCATAAAAGCATACATTTTGCCGTTGCGGTGAACCAGGCTGACGGCTGTTGTCTTTTCGTTGTCAGTAAACGACAGAACAATCTGATGCCGCCAGTATCCGATTTGTTCCCATATGTTGCCGGTTCTGCTGAATTGTGAAGAATTTAAGGCATGCAAAGTCATCATGAGTACGGGTAACCCGCCGGGTATCTGTTTGTGTGTCTTTCTTATAGCCTGAAGCAGTTCCTTACTGTGCTCGTCACAAAATTTGGTGGAGATCTGGTTTGTGATAAAAGCTTTGTGTTGCAACACCTCAGTCAGGTAACTGATATTCGTCCGGATACCGTGGATGACATAATCTTTCAATGCTCCGATGCTGTTATCAATGGCTTCTTTACGGGTTTCACTCCATACAACCAGTTTACTGATCATCGGATCGAAAAAGCTGTGGATAATAACCGCTTTTTCTATGCCGGAGTCGATACGGATATTTTCTCCTTCCGGCTGCCTGTAAAAGGTCATATTGCCCGGTGAAGGCATAAAATCGTTTTCGGGATCTTCGGCATAGATCCGGCATTCGATGGCATGGCCGTTTTGCTTAAGTTCTTTTTGATTCAGGCTGAGTTTGTTGCCTGCTGCAACCGATATCTGTTCCCTGATCAGGTCTGTTCCGGTAACCATTTCGGTGACCGGATGCTCTACCTGGATGCGGGTGTTCATCTCCAGGAAATAAAAGCGAAGATTTTTGTCAACCAGAAATTCTACCGTTCCGGCGCTGTTATAACCTACTTCGCGGGCAATGGCTACAGCTGCGTCCCCCATTTCTTTCCTGGTTTTCTCGCTGAGGGTGGGAGAGGGTGATTCCTCAATGATCTTCTGATACCGTCGCTGGATGGTACATTCTCTTTCGAACAGGTGTACCACATTCCCAAAGTTATCGCCGATTACCTGAAATTCGATATGCCGCGGTTCTTCAATATACTGTTCGATGTAAATACTTCCATCGCCGAAATAATTCTTAGCCTCACGGCTTGTTGCTTCCAGCACCTCTTCCAGATCGTCAAGTTTGTGCACGATACGCATTCCTTTTCCACCCCCTCCGGCAGCAGCCTTCACCAAGATGGGGAACGGGATTGTGTGCGCATTTTTTAATAATTGCTTCGGGTTGCCTGTAATACCATCGGTAATGGGAATACCCAGTTCTCTGGCAAATTTCCGGGCTTGTATTTTATTCCCCATCAACTGGATAGGGCGTGTACCCGGTCCGATAAAGGTAATGCCTGCTTTTTCACATGCTTCCACAAAATCCGGGTTCTCAGCCAGAAAGCCATACCCGGGGTGAATAGC
>QMPO01000231.1 GCA_003648625.1 Bacteroidota bacterium | reverse complement strand
GGCGGACAGCAATGGATCAAACTGAACGGAGGCCTGCCCGACATTCCGGTGAGGGACATTGCCATACAGGAAAAAGAAAACGATCTGGTGATCGCCACCTTCGGACGCGGCTTTTATATCCTGGACGACTACACGCCCCTGCGTGAGGTGACGGCTGACAAGCTAAACAATTCGGATGCTTTGATATTTCCCGTAAAGGACGCCCTGATGTACATGGAGCAAAACAGCCGTTATAACACAGGATCGGGCGTTTATCATGCGCCCAACCCACCATTCGGAGCCACCTTTACCTATTACATAAAAGAGGTGCCGAAAACGCTGAAAGCGCAACGGCTGGAAAAGGAGAAAAAACTGTTCAAGGAGGGCCAGCCCATCCCGCAGCCCACCAAAGAGCAACTGGATGCCGAAAAACGGGAAACGGGCCCTTACCTTGTATTTACCATCAAAGACAAAAACGGAACCGTAGCCCGTAAGCTGTATAAAAATGCCTCGAAAGGCATCAGCCGAACTACCTGGAATTTGCGCTACGGAAAACCCGCAAGAGTATCCGTCAAAGACAAAAAGTTTGACCCGATGAAAGACAACGGCAGTGGTATGATGGCTTTGCCGGGCACCTATACCGTGGAGCTGAGCATGCTACACAACGGAGAGGAAATTCCGCTGGCAGGTCCGGTAGCTTTCAGCGCCAATGTGTTGGAGAACACCACGCTGCCCGCTGAGAACCGGGAAGAAATGGTGGCTTTTTACGATAAAGTATCCGACCTGTGGCGGGTGATCAACGACATTGAAAGATACCACGAAGAGTTGAGCACAAAAACCGCTTACATCCGTCAGGCTTTACAACAGTCGAACTTAGCCACGGTGGAGATGAAAAACGAAGCGGCTGACATCAAAAATACACTGGACGACATTGATTTCCTATTTGCAGGAACACCAGCCAAAGCCAGCCAGGAAGAAGTGCCTCCTGAACCCGTACCGCTGAGCAACCGCCTGTGGGCCGTTCTGTCAGGCGTCTGGCAGTCAACATCGGCGCCGACAGCCACACAGAAGGAAAACTATGAGATCCTGAAAGACACTTTGCCGGGAATTATCGACCAGCTGACAGACATCAGCAACCAGCTGGATATGCTGGATGACGAACTGGATAAACTGAAAGCGCCTTATACACCGGGACGAAAACCGAAGTTTTAGGAATTATAGCACGTTTGTATCTTTTGTTCATGTAAATTTGCACGTTCAAAAATTAAACTGGAGGAGAAGCATTGGATTTTAAAGAATTTTCATTTGACGAACGGGTACAGGAAGGCGTTGAAGCTATCGGCTTCGAGAAAGCTACACCCGTGCAGGAACAGGTAATACCCATGATCCTGGAAGGGCATGATGTGATAGCATCGGCGCAGACAGGAACGGGAAAAACAGCGGCTTTTTTACTGCCGATAATCCATAAGATCATTACGAGCGAACAAAACAGCCACCAGGTAAAAGCGCTGATCATTGTTCCTACGCGTGAACTGGCAGTGCAGATCGACCAGCAGATGGAAGGGTTTTCCTATTTTACGCCCGTAAGTTCCATTGCCGTATATGGTGGTACCGACGGCACCTCGTTCGCACAGGAGAAAAAAGCCCTTTCAAAAGGTGCCGATGTGATCATTGGCACTCCGGGAAGGCTGATTGCCCATCTCATTATGGGCTATGTCAACATATCGGAGTTGAAATACCTGATCCTGGACGAAGCCGACCGCATGCTCGACATGGGCTTTTTTGAGGACATCATGAAGATCATTTCGTACCTGCCCGAGAAAAGGCAGAACCTGCTCTTTTCAGCCACCATGCCTCAAAAGATCCGGACGCTGGCAAAAAAAGTACTTACGGAACCAAAAGAGGTGAACATCGCCATGTCGAAACCTGCCGAGAAGATACTGCAGATCGCCTATGTAGTTTATAAAAATCAAAAAATACCTTTGGTTTCGTACCTGCTGCAATCGAAACAACTGAGGAGCGTACTTATTTTCTGTTCGACGAAGATCAGTGCCAAGGAACTGAGCGCAACGCTTAAAAAGAAAGGCATCAAAGTAGCCGACATCCATTCGGACCTCACCCAGGAAAAAAGGGAAGAAGCGCTGCGCGGGTTCAAAGCCCGGCGGATCAATGTGCTGGTGGCAACGGATATTTTATCACGGGGCATAGACATTGAAGACATCGATCTGGTGATTAATTTTGACGTACCTAATGACGGAGAAGACTACATCCACCGCATTGGTCGTACCGCCCGTGCCGAAGCCGACGGGGTGGCCATTACACTGATCGATGAAAAATCGCAGGGGAGCTTTATGGAGATAGAAGAACTACTGGGCAATCCGGTCCATAAGGCACAGATGCCGAAAGAACTGGGCGAAGCCCCCGAGTATAAACCCCGGAAACGAAGACCGTTTCAGAACCGCAGGTTTTCGGGTAAGAAAAAGTTTAAAAGGTAAACCGAAGAAAAATGAAATCAGAAAAAAGAAATTATGATTTGATGCATAAAAACCCTTCCAACTGGAGAGGCGTTTTTTATGTTAACCGGAAAGATCCAAGGATCACCGTTCCTAAATCAGACCCAACCATGGGATGGACAATAAATTTCGGGAACCCTTACACCTATGTGTTGCTGTTTTTGATAATTCTTATCTTGACGGCAACCGCTTTATTTCTTTAAACCCTTTGCTATAAAACGTTGAAAATAGGAAAAATCAAGAAGAAACACCTTTTTATCCTGCTGTTGGTCATCATTTTTGGCCTCGCTATCTATCCGTCACAGGAACCTGGGCCTATCCGTTATATTGACCGGCAGACCGGCGAACTGAAAACAGAAAAGGTAGCTGGCGAAAAGTGGCTGGTATGGCTCTACAACAATCCGGTGGGAGAAGCCACGCTGGCCACGCTCGTAAAAAGGAAATTCGTTTCCTCCCTATACGGCCGGATGATGGACAAACCCTCTTCGGCAGAGAAAATTCAGCCGTTCGTTAAAGAATACCGTATTGACCTGAGCATTGCCGAGAAGCAGGAGTTCAATTCATTCAATGATTTCTTTACCCGCAAACTGAAGAATAATGCACGGCCTGTGGATAAAGACTCGAACGTTGTCGTCTCCCCTGCCGACGGCAAGCTGATGGCGTGGAGCGATGTTTCAGATGCAGATTTTCTGATCAAAGGATACCGGTTTGATGTGTATTCGTTCCTTCATGATTCAATACTGGCTACCCGTTATAAAGACGGCAGCTTGATCATTATCCGGCTGGCTCCCAACGATTATCACCGTTTTCATTTTCCTGTCAGCGGAACGGTTTTACCTGTAACAAAGATTGATGGTAATTACTATTCTGTCAACCCGATTGCGCTGCGAGAAATGGCCGACATATTTTTATTGAACAAGCGGGAATATACGGTTATCACAAACGACCGGTTCGGCAAGGTGGTAATGGCAGAGGTAGGCGCCACTATGGTGGGCAGTATCATACAGACCTATGTAGGAAATACGGTCGCCAAAGGTGAAGAAAAAGGATACTTCAAATTCGGCGGTTCAACAGTAGTGTTGCTTTTCGAACCAGATAAAATTCTCATAGATAACGACTTGCTTGCCAACACCCAAAAAGGTTTAGAAACTTATGTGTTGATGGGCGAACGGATTTGTGTGGCAGTTGAATGATCCATTTCAATATTTTACATTTCTTTATATAATCTGAAGATTATAACTTCCCTCAGCGTAGTCTGGAGACTACGCTGAGGAGTTTGTTTTTAATTTTTCCCCTTCGGCGTAGTCTCCCGACTACGCCGCCCGGGGCCTCAATCTCCTGATTGAGATTATTTTTTTAAGTTAGCTAAAAGTTTTATCATGGGTGATGCCTGGAAAATAAAAGACCAGTTTGCTTTATATTTTCTCACATTACGTGTAGTTTTTTGGTTAGATGTTTTTACACGTAAATCACACAGGGATATTATCATCGATTCATTGAATTTTTGCAGAAAGAATAAAAACCTTGAGGTTTTTGCATATGTAATCATGTCGAACCATATACACCTTATTGTCCGGTCTAAAAACGGTACATTATCAGATACTGTCAGAGATTTTAAAAAATACACGGCCAACCATATTCTTGAGCTAATAGATACAGAAAAAGAGAGCCGGAGAAAATGGCTGCTCAACGAAATGGCTTTTGCCGCCCGGAAACACAAGAGAAACTCAAAATATCAGTTCTGGACCCATGAGAATCATGCTGTTGAGCTAAGTACCAATGAGATGATCGACCAACGTTTGAATTATACACATCAAAATCCGGTTAAGGCAGGAATTGTTGAAAATCCGGAAGATTACTTATACAGCAGTGCGCGTAATTATTGTGATAACATGGATTACCTACTGGAAGTTGATTTGTTAGGCCCTTCATAATCTGAAGATTGATATTAATTGGATATTTCATAATAATCTGAAGATTATAACCTTACTCAGCATAGTCTGGAGACTATGTTGAGGTAATTTTTAATTATATTATTTCTTTCAGCGTAGTCTGGAGACTACGCTGAGGGTTGTTTTTAATTTTATATTCCCTTCGGCGTAGTCTCCCGACTACGCCGCTTGAAGCCTCAATCTCCTGATTGAGGTTATCAATCTATAAAATATTGCCGGTTATCTTCCGTTCTCCTATAAACCAACCATTTTACTATGCTTCGTATTGCCTGTCTGACTGTAGTCGCCACATTTCTTATCCATTTCTCTGCCCAG
>QMPO01000230.1 GCA_003648625.1 Bacteroidota bacterium | reverse complement strand
TGGCGTTGATGCTAAAAATGTCGAATTGCTGGGTAATGAGGAAAGTGTTGTAAATACCATCGGTTGTGTTGTTTCCCAGCTCTTCGGCGCCTGTCGAGATTTCGGTATTCCCGATTTCCCATGCCGTTTTTTTCAAAGCCTGCTGGCTTTCCACCTGAAGCCGTGCGGCTTTTATGGCAGGATAATTTGAGACGGCCATTTCAACAGCTTTATCGAGACTTACCACCGGCAGTGTATCTGTCGATTGGGCATTTGCACTTACTGTCAGTCCAAGGCTGGAGATCAGTAAAACAACCATGGGCAAAACCCCGGCAGTTCTTTTACGTTTTTTTCTCCTGTTGGCACGTGCCTCAACGAGTGCATAAAGTATGGGCACGACCACCAATGTAAGAAATGTTGCGCTGATCAATCCGCCGATTACCACCGTTGCCAGCGGGCGCTGCACTTCAGCACCCGCAGAACCGGAGATAGCCATGGGCAAAAATCCAAACATAGCGGCCAAAGCTGTCAACAAGATTGGCCGAAGACGTTCGTGAGTACCGGTAATGATCCTTTCTCTGATATCTGTCATTCCTTCTTTTTTAAGTGAATTGAAGCGGCTGATCAATACAAGACCGTTCAGTACAGCTACCCCGAAAAGTACGATAAAACCAACGCCTGCCGAGATGCTGAACGGCATGTCGCGTAACCATAGGGAGTACACTCCGCCGATAGCGGCAAGCGGTACAGCCATGTATATCATTACCGTTTGAGTGAGTGAGTGCAGGGCAAAATATAACAAGATAAAGATGAGTGCAAGGGCAATGGGCACAACAACTGCCAGCCGGTCTTTAGCCCGCTGTAAGTTCTCAAATGCACCTCCATAAGTGATGTTGTAGCCGGGAGGAAGGATAAGCTGATCATCCAGTTTTTGTTTGATCTCATTCACCAGCGATTCGACATCTCTTCCCCTCACATTCACGCCTACATAAATCCGGCGAAAGGTATTGTCTCTCGAAATCTGCATCGGGCCGGGCCTGTAGTCAATTTGGGCTACTTCCTTGAGCGGTATCTGGCTTCCGTTGGGTAGGTCAATGTATAAGCTGCGCAGGTTCTCAATACTTTTGCGGTGGTTTTTATCGAAACGAATAACCAGGTCGAACCTTTTCTCACCTTCGAAGATAACCCCGGCAGCACTTCCGGCGAAAGCCGAACTAACATATTCATTCAGTTTTTTAATATTCAGTCCGTACTGGGCGACCTTTTTCCGGTTATAATTTACCGTCATTTGCGGCAGCCCGGCCGTCCGTTCAAGTGTAACATCCTCGGCGCCTTCCACTGTTTTGATGATCCTGGCTATTTCTTCTCCTTTGGCCGCCAGGACATCAAGGTCTTCGCCGTAGATTTTTACGGCCACATCTTCCCGAACACCTGTAAGTAATTCATTAAACCGCAACTCAACTGGTTGACTGAAAGAGAAATTCAATCCCGGCAAATGGGCCAGTTTTTCACGAATTTTTTCAATCAGCTCCTCTTTGGAACTTGCCGAAACCCATTTGCTTTTGTCTTTTTCAAGAATAATGAAGCTGTCGGTGAAGTCAAAACCCATCGGGTCGGTGGGGATATCGGCCACACCGATACGTGCCGCTGTTGTTTTCACCTCAGGAAAGTTTTCCATGATGATATTTTCGATTTCCGTCTCTCTTTTTATGGTTTCCGAAAGGGAGCTTCCGGGACGCAGGAAAGCCTGCATGGCTATGTCGCCCTCATCGAGGTTGGGAATGAACTCACCACCCATCCTTGAAAAGCTGAAAATGGCGCTTCCGAAAATAAGAATGGCGACAAACAAAACGGAAAGTTTGTGTTTTAGCGATAACTGCAACACGGGGTCGTAAAGCCGTGAAATTCCTTTCATCAGTTTTTCGCTGAACTTCTCAAGCCTGTGTTCCACTCGTCCGAACCAACTGCTTGTCGGTGCAGGTTTCATGGTGATGGAAGAGATCATGGGCACATAAGTCAGTGAAAGAATGGTTGCCCCCAGCACGGCAAACCCGAATGTGTAAGCCATCGGCTGGAACATCTTTCCTTCGATGCCAGTGAGAAACAATATAGGGGTAAAAACAATGAGAATGATCAACTGACCAAAGAATGCCGAATTCATCACGCGGCTGCTGGCTACATAGGTTGCCTCATCCATTTCTGTCTGGCTAAATTTTGTCCGGCCTTCCTTTATTCGTTTGTGTATTTCAAATACCGTACCTTCCACAACGATTACAGCCCCGTCTACGATGATGCCGAAGTCAATGGCTCCGAGCGACATCAGGTTAGCCCATACGCCTGTTAGTTTCATCAGGATAAAGGCAAATAATAGCGATAAGGGGATGACGGTAGCCGTTACGAGCCCTCCGCGTAAACTTCCGAGAAGTAAAACCAGCACGAAGATCACGATAAGTGACCCTTCGATCAGGTTTTTGGCAACGGTGGAAGTGGTGCGTTGGATTAACTCGCTTCGGTCGAGGAAGGGTTGTATCTCCAGCCCTTCGGGCAGCGATTTCTGCACTTCTGCTATTCGTTCCTTCACCGCCTTGATGACGGAATTAGGGTTTTCTCCTTTCAGCATCAACACCATTCCACCAACGGCTTCGCGCCCTTCCTGTGTGAAAGCACCGTAACGCATCTGGCTGCCAAAATATACTTCGGAAGCTATATCGCGTATCAGGATGGGGATACCATCCACATTCTCCACGACAATGTTCCTGATATCTTCCAGCGAGCGTGCGAGTCCTTCACCGCGGATAAAACTGGCCATATGGTTTTTCTCAATGTAAGCGCCACCCGTATTGATATTGTTGTTCTCCAAAGCTTCAAAAACTTCAGAAATAGAAATGTTCATGGCGTTCAGGCGCTCGGGATCCAGAGCAATTTCGTATTGCTTGATGTTACCGCCAAAAGAGTTCACCTCAACAACGCCGGGTATTAAAGCCATCTGCCGTTTGATGATCCAATCCTGGATAGTACGCAGCTCCATTGGGGAATATACTGTATCGTAGCCGGTTTTTGGTTTGATAGTGTATTGATAGATCTCACCCAGCCCGGTAGTTATGGGCCCCATAAAAGGTTCTCCGAAGTTCTCCGGAATATCGTTTTTTACTTCATTGAGTTTTTCCTGCACAACCTGACGAGGCAGGTAAGTGCCCATGTCATCTTTGAAGACAATGGTGACAACCGATAGTCCGAAACGGGATACGGAACGAATCTCCTCCACACCTGGCAGGTTAGCCATGGCCAGTTCAACCGGATAGGTGACAAACTGTTCAATGTCTTCAGTTGCCAGGTTTTGCGAAACGGTGATCACCTGTACCTGGTTATTTGTGATGTCGGGCACCGAACCCAGGTTAATGGTCATCATCGCATGGATGCCCGCGCCGATGAGGGCAAAGACAAACAGGCTGACGATAAACTTGTTTTTAATAGAAAATGCAATGATCTTATTAATCATAATCTAATGATATTTAAAATGTGAAATATTGTCTTGGATTTATTTTAGGGGAAAATCAATACCCGGAACGGACAGCGTGCTGAAAAATTCAGATAGCTGTAAAATTCAGCCCTTAAACAGGGCAAATACTAAACAAGGGAAGGGGAGCCCCGTGTAGGGGTGTTTTTAAGAAGAGTTTCTTTTGATGGCAACTTATCCTGCAAAGAATTGGTTATATCCTCAGTTGAATTTTCAATCAATTGCAAGTGCAAACAGTTTTCAACAACGATAGCTGTAAGGACGGGACTAACCGTAATGTTACTGAAAGAAACCGTTTTGTAAATTATCAGATCATTAAAAGCATGGCAGTGAAGCGGACTTTCTTCATGCGGTTCACTGTTATGCGTGCTTCCATGTTGGTTGTGCTCATATATGCTGTCAAAATGATGTTGATGAGGAATAACAGCATGTGTAAAGAACATAAGGCCGATGAGCCACATTAAGAGCAGATTGATATTTTTTATTCTTTTACGCATCTTTTAATTGCTTCATGAGGGTTGAAACTCATGAGGCAAAAATATAAAATAATAAGTGCAACCGGGTTGCAAAGTTATATCATGTTCTTATTTACAATTAGCGCAAATGCCTTGTACTACCATATCGACACTTTCAAGCGAAAAGTTTTTAGGCAGGTTGACAGACGGGACAGGAATTTCGTGCAGACAATAGGTTTTGTTGCATTTTGTACAATGAAAGTGGACATGCAGATCATTCACCGAGCAGGAACACTCTTCGAGGCACAGGGCATATTTTACCGGGCCGGTTCCATCATCGATGCTGTGAATGAGTTTTTGTTTTTCAAAAGTCTTTAACGTACGGTAAAGGGTGGCTTTGTCGGCTTTTTCAAATTTCTGTTCCAGTTCGGGCAGGCTGATGGCGGTTTTTTGATCAGTCAGTACTTTCAACACCAGCTCGCGCATGGCTGTGGGTTTGATGTTTCGTTTACGGAGTTTTTGTTCAGGTTTTTCACTCATAATATGAGTTGATTAAATTATTTCTTTTAGTTAAAGCTACATGTTTACAGTTTGCTTTTAGAATACGGTGTAATATCTTGCGGAGCAAAGTCTTTGTCGAGGTACTTAAAATATCCGGCAATAGCGATCATGGCCGCGTTGTCGGTACTGTATTGCAGTTTCGGAATGAATACATGACTCCCGGTGTCTGATGCAAGTTGCTGCATGGCTTCTCTTAATCCTGAGTTAGCCGATACACCACCCGCAATAGCCACCTCGTGAATATTTGTTTCCTCAATGGCTTTTTTCAATTTCTTTATCAGTATATG
>QMPO01000229.1 GCA_003648625.1 Bacteroidota bacterium | reverse complement strand
GCAGCCAGCCAGATGTAAAGATTAATTGCTTTCATAAGCCTGAATTTTTAAAAGATCATCAAGAGGTACAACCCGATAGCCGTTTTGTACCAGCCACGGGAGAAACGCGGTCAAGATAGGAATTATTTTTTCATGTGTGTCGTGCAGCAGGATAATGGCACCCGGATGGGTTTCTCTTTTCAGTTTTTCAAGAACCTGTTCCGTTGATTTTACCGTATCGAAAGAGCGAACACTCCAGCCCACCGAAACCAGGCCGGTTTTTTTCAGTGCTTTTTTCAGCAGCGGATTTGTTACACCGTAAGGAGGACGAAACAGCTTTGGTTTTTTGCCGGTGGTTTGTAAAATGATCTCTGTTGTCCTGTTCAGTTCGTTTTCCATCTTTCGCGGAGAAAACAGGTCAAACAGAAGGCTGTGTGAATAGCTGTGGTTACCCGCCAGATGATTCTTTTCTGTTGCGGCAGATACGATATCCGGATGTTGTTCTGCCTGTTTCCCAATGCAGAAGAAAGTAGCTTTTACCTGGTATTTGTCCAATAAATCAAGCACCATGGGGGTGAACTCAGGATGCGGTCCGTCGTCAAAAGTGAGGGCTATTTCCTTTTTTTCCGTGTTACCTCTGTGCAGTGATGTGAAATAAAAATCAAGTTGAATTTTAGAGCTTCCCCATGCAATGAGAGCCAGGTACACTGCTACAAGCACAAAAACCGGAAGAAAGCAGATCTGAGAAAAAAAGTATTCTGCCACAATAATTACGGCCAGCACAGAAAAGAATAGTATGTTCAGATTTCGGTAATTAAGCATATCTACTTTTGGGAGCCTGCGTTGGCCCGGTTGCTGTATTCTTACTTCTTAACGCATTTGAATAACGTGTGACTGACGCCGATGTTTTCACTAATTTCATCAATCTTCAGTCCTGCTTTTTCCACCAGTTTTACCATGTCGTTGGAGTGATACATCTGGCTGTTGCCGTTGGCCATGGCCGTAAAATAGAGGGATGTGGCATGAAGGCTGTAGGTGGATGCCTCGTGCTGCTGTTTATCCCAGTAGGTTTCCAGAATATAAAGCGAGCCGTTCTTATCCAGTGCGTCATAAGAGCGTTTCAACAAGCCGAAAATTTCTTCCTGCGAAAAGCAGTCCAGAAACTGGCTCATCCAGATGGCATCGTATCCTTTGGGAAACGGAACAGAATTATCCAGTAAATTCAATGCATGCGTGGAGATTCTGTCTTCAAGTCCCTGTTGCCGGATGTTTTCGTTGGCTTCTTCTATCTGTCCCGGAAGGTCGAGGATGGTCAGGTGCACATCTTTGTCGTAACCGGCACAAAAGATGCTGAATTTGCCCGTATTACCTCCCACATCGAGGATTTTTTTCGGTTTTCCGGCAAACAAATGCGGCATCACTTCCGGAAAAGCATAATCGGAATAAAAATGATCGAAGGCAAACCAGCTTTTTCGCACCTGATCAGGGAGGTCTGCCAGAGCTTCGTAAATCGTGTTCCATTTCCCGAACACTTTCAACCCTTCCGGTTTTCCGTTATGGATGGCATCTTCGAGATGGAACATACCGAGGTAGTTCACATCGTGGGTAAAGTCCATGTTCACTCGTGTCAGTTCATCGCGCTCGATAAAGAATCCCGTTTTTGTCAGCAGATACTTTCCTTTTATAAAACGTACCATTTTTAAACTCAGTCCGGCCTCAAGCAAAACCTTCACTCCGTAAACCGGCAGCTCCAGATCTTTAGCGATGGCTTCCAGCTCAGCTCCTTTGCTGGTAGTTTCTAACAGGTAGGCTAAAATTCCCAGATCGCGAAGTGCTTTGGCTGCCTGAAACATAATCGGGCCGAAAGCAATTTTTTGCGCATCAAGTTTGGCTTTGTAAGCCGATTTTTTATCATTTCCAAAATCCTGATTCATAGCGTACGGATATTCAGTTTTGTTGATCGTGTTTTTATTCTTTTACCGGTTCCCAAAAATAGTAATAATTGAACCATTGCTCCGGATAGACGGCGAGTATTTTCTCCAGGTTCCTGATGTACAAATTGATAAGCTGATCAATGGCTTCTTCCTGAGAATTATTATTCAGGTTGGGGTAGTGGACTTCTGTTGCCGAAAGGTGATAATGTGTGTCCGTTTCTTTTTCGGCCGAGACAAAAACAACGGGTTTGTTGTATTTAACTGAGAGGTAGAAAGGGCCTTCGGGAAACTTTGCCGGATAGCCGAGGAAAGTTTTTGTTTTTGTTTTGGCGCCTTCCAAAAATCTGTCGGCATGCATAGTTACAATTTCGTTGTTTTGCAGCGCTTTTTTTATCAGGATCAGGTGTGATAAATCGTCTTTTATCGGGATAATATGCATGCTTTTTCGTGTCATTACATTGTCGAGCAATTGCTTTATTTTTTCGTGCTCGGCTTCCAGCATCAGGATGTTCACTTTGGTTTCGATCCGTTCCAGCAGTTGTCCGGCAATTTCCCAGTTGCCCACATGGGCGCCGATCAGCAGTCCGCCGCCGCCGGCTGCCATTTTACGGATGTTTTCCTCACCTTCGAAATCGAAGGTGAACTTGTCAAAAAAGCCTGCCAGCATTGCTACTTTGTCAATAAGCACCTGCCCGAGCTTGTAATTGTTTTTGTACACATACCGGAACGATTTCCATTTACCGTACCCCAGAATTGTGTTGAAATAGTAAAAAATAGGTTTTCGCGACCGTGCTGAAAAAAGCACAAAATAGGTAACTACAAAATGCAGAAAAAAATAGGTAAACCTTATCCCAAGGTTTTTCAGAATAAAAATAAAAAAACGATGTCCGGCAACACCACCCCTGGTCTGGCCTCTCCAGGTAGCCATTAGTTTTTGGAATATGCTAAGATAAAGTTATACAGATCCTCCAGTTTCTTGATCTTTACCATTTGCTCACTGGTAACCTTCAAACCGAATTCTTTCTCGATGATCACAGCAATATCCACGAAGTCAAGACTCTCAATATCGAGATCTTCCTTCATCTTGGCGCCGGGCTTTAACTGATCTTCTTCCAACTCAAACTCGTCAATTAAAAAATCATTGACGATCGTTACAATATCTTCTCTGCTCATGTTCTGGTCTGATGAAATTGTGCGGCAAAAATACGATTAAATTTATTTAAAAAAAAGAAGATTTTTTGTTCAGAAATAGAAATTAAATACAGAAGATCAATTCTTTTAAAAAGAGCCGCCCCTGGTTCAAGTCTTGTGTGCAGCTCTGTGTATGGGTGACTCGGTTCAAATCTACATCCTCAAAATTGTAAATCGTCAAACACAGATGGACAATTGAAAAGGTTATATTTGTTTTATTAAACTTATTCATAAAACTACCAAACCGTTACCCAATAAATAATTACATGTCTTTTGTCACTCATGGCCACACCTCTTGAAAATCCGTGTTTCCATTTTTTGGGCAAACAAATACAATCACGAAGATACTTATCTTCCAGGTATTTACCCGGTTTGGCTTCTAAAACATATATTTTAAAATCTTCGGGCAGGCCTGAGAATGTATCCCCATTATATTGGTCTATCTTGAATAAAGGAATGGGAATACCATTTTGAATAATATTATTATGATGTGATAGTTTCTTTTTCTTTTTTGATTCTAGACCTTTAACGATATTACCATCCATATCCACCGAAATATCACAATACGGAAAAACCAATATTACAGAAGTGTCATTTGGATTTAAGTTTTTTATTTGTAATGATTTAAACTGATCTTTCAAAGAATCATATTCCGTTGAATAATAAAAAGATGCTAAAACATAATTAATTGGACCAAAGCAAGAATCTGCTAATTCGACTTTAGCATTATAATAGCTTAAGATAAAGCCTTGAGGCTGTTTTTTCGGAAAATGAGTAAAAAGTTCTTTCTTATACGATTTATTTAAAAAATCAGATGAATGAAACAAATCGTTCTTCTGACTTTTAAAGGTATTTATATCGCAATTATTAAGTATTATTACTAATACAAATAAAAAAAACAAGTTTATTAACCTTTTCATTTTAATAGTTTTTGTTCCCAAAATTCTTCTAAAATATCTTTATAAGGAATTCCTGATTCTTGCATATATTTAAGGGCTTTATTTATATATTTATCTATATAAAATCCTTCGGAATAAATATCTTGATATTCTTTCCAAGTTTCATCCGTAAAAGAAAAAGAAGGGTCAAACCAAGTATATTTTGATAGCTTTCCATAATTAGGAGTTTGATAATTTTTTACTAAAGATTCTTTTAGCGAAAATGCTCCGGGAACATATTGCATGGAGACAACATGTCTTTCCTCCAACAATTTGTATTTCTGTGTAATTAATATTGCGTCAGGATAATATACAGTTTTAATAATTTCATGTACACGGTAAACTTTCGGTTTAAACTCATACCCCATCCGTTTCATAAAGGTAAGGGCATTTTGGCCTTTGAAAGAGGCATCAACATTAAAACTTACAAGTTTTGAGTCGTTACGTATGATGGATTTATTATATGTTTTATTTGTTTCATGGTAGTCGCTCCACAAGTATTTATTTTGCCATATTACCGAATAAGCATTATCTCCAAACACATCATCATCACCAAACCACACCCAGCCCTTGCCTTCTATTTTACCGGCGTCATTTTTTCCGTAAGTGCTGTTATAATAAATGTCCCCTGTTTTTTCGTTAATAAACCAGTCGAGGAAAAACCCGCTGGGGTCGGTGTATTTGAGCGGATTGTTGAGGGCGTAAGTGTAACGGTTGTAGCTTTGGGAGTATTCGGGGAATTGCACAAAAGGATCCACACTTAAAAAACGGCCAACCACCGGATCATACATCCTGCCGTTCATATTT
>QMPO01000228.1 GCA_003648625.1 Bacteroidota bacterium | reverse complement strand
GTAAAGCGAAAAGCATAAGCATATAGTATAAAGGAATTTCAAAGCCGTTGTTACCAGCCTCAAACCCATTGCCAAAGTGTACCGTGATAATAGCTACGACCATAGTAACCATTAAGGGGATAGAAATAATACGTGTGGCCAGCCCTAAGGGTAGCAGTATAACTGCAGCCATCTCCGTTGAAGCAGCCATATAAGCATTCAGGGTTGGGAAGGGGATACCCATGCTGCCAAACCAGTCGGCAATACCATTGATGTTACCCCATTTCATCATGGCGGGTCCGTAAAAACCATAGGCCAGAATAAGGCGGAAGAATAAGGGTGGAAGGTCTTTAAATCCCGCTAATTTCTGTGTTGCGTTTGTATAAACTTTTGTGCATTTCATTTTTTATTCTTTTTAAAATGTTTGTTATTATTATTTGGAATAGTCAGTTGTTCGTTAATAAGCTGACAAAATATTTTTATTCTGTTGCGAAACACCGTTTCTGCTCAGTGCTTTCAATATATCATCTACAGATGCCCTTTTCTTATAGTCGGGATTGAACTGCCGCCAGACAATGATGCCTTTTTGGTTGATGATAAAGGTCGCCGGAACAGGTAACCGCTGCGACTCGTCGGAATGTGTTTTTTTTAGTTTTCCGCCCAGCAGTGTGTTGTATGTGAATAACTGCATCGAGGTGGGTTTGAACGTTACATCATATGCATCGGCAATTTTATAATCTTCGTCGTAGAGAAGAGTAAACTCTGCCCCCGATTTCTGTGCCATTTTGTCCAGGTATTCCGGCTTTTCGGGTGATATGGCAATAACTTTGGCACCTGTTTCCTCGATCAGTTTCAGGCTGTCCTGTAACGCACTCAGATGTTTGTTACATACGGGGCACCAAAACCCGCGATAAAATATAAGGACAACTGTTTGTTCTTTCAGGGTTTCGGAGAGGCTGAATTCATTGCTGTCAGCATCCAGAGCACGGAATAACGGAGCATCGGCTCCGACGCCCAGTCCCTGTGCATCCTGTACGTTTCTACCGGTTTGACTTTTGAGTGTGGTTATCATAAAGATCAGTGTTAAGAAGATGAGAATTTGTTTCATCTGTTTAAAATTTTTTGTTTGCTGAAAATGCAAAAAATTTATTGCACATTCAGGAACTCACATGTCTTTTTTAATCATATGCTTATGTTTTATTTATGATTAATAAAGAACATGTTCGTTTCATGTTATTAATTGTATACTGGAATAGTAGGTGGGGAACCACATTCCTTACAAAAGAGATGAAAAAAGACCTTCCATTGTTCGCTCCCGATAGCTATCGGGATGGAAGTGTCCGGATGAACCATTGATATGCAAACTACGTCCCGGAGGGACAGAATGAATATTAAGCCGGGGAATTCATTCCCTGGCAATTTGTTGTGTTGAGTGTTCGGATTACAAATCCGCAGCCCTTGCTTCGGGATTGCAAATCCCGAAGAGCGGGGTTTGTGTTGAGTGTTCGGATTACAAATCCGCAGCCCTTTGCTTCGGGATTGCAAATCCCGAAGAGCCGTGTCCGATAGTTATCTATCTCACATTTTCCTCTCTAACCTCTCTTTTCCTATTTTTGCAAGATGGGTTTTAAGCATATCACCATAAAACAACCAAGTGGTTACAATGAAGAACGATTGAGAAAAAAGATCGAACGGCTTCTGAATATTACGGATTTTACCTATCAGATTGAGCACAAAAGTCTGGATGCCCGCAAGAAGAACAATATTCATTGGCAGATACGCGTATTGGTGAATTCGCCTGAATTTGGTGGTGACGAATTGAAAAGCGAACCGGAACTGATCATTCCGTATAAAAAAAGAAGTGAAAAAGCCCTTGTTGTAGGTACGGGTCCTGCAGGTTTCTTTGCAGCTTTTGTTCTCCAAAAAGCAGGTTTTAAAACTACGTTAATTGATCGTGGGACGGCTGTGGGTAAACGTGCTGCCGGTATTCAGAACTTTGAGAAAAGCGGAAAGTTTGATCCGCAAAGCAATTATGCTTTTGGCGAAGGAGGTGCCGGTACTTTTTCTGATGGTAAGCTCACATCGCGGAGCAAACGAATCTCTTTAGAGAAAAAATTTATTTTGTCGCAATATGTGAAGGCAGGAGCACCCGAAGAAATAGAATATATGGCACACCCCCATTTGGGAAGCGACAATTTGAAAGTGATTGTCAGTAAGCTGAGTCAGCAGTTTCAGGAGATTGGTGGAAAGGTGCTTTTTGAGACGATGCTGGAAGATTTAAAAGTAGTCAATGGAAAAGTTACACAGGCCATTACTTCAGGGGGAAGCCTGGATGCTGATTATTTCGTTATTGCTTCGGGCCATTCGTCTTTCGAAACCTATCGAATGCTGATGCAAAGAGGGGTAAAATTTCACACCAAAAACTTTGCTATTGGTAGCCGCATGGAACATCCGCAGGAACTGATTAACATAGCTCAATGGGGCAAACCACATATTATGGGTGTAAAAGCTGCCGAATACCGTCTTACATCCAAGGGAGATGGTAGCCAGCAAATTTATACCTTTTGCATGTGCCCGGGTGGCGTACTGGTTCCGGCTACAGCTTACGAACATTCAAATATTGTGAATGGCATGAGTCAGTACCAGCGTGATGCGAAGTTTGCTAATGCTGCCTGTGTGTCAAGCCTGCATCTTAACGAGTTACTGGGCCGTGAAGTAAGTGCCGCCGAAGCCCTCGACTGGCTGGAAAAACTGGAGCAAAGTTTCTACAATTACTCCGGTAGTTATAAAGCACCCTTTTGCAGCATTCAGGACTTTATTTCAAAAACAGAATCGAATAAGAATATAGAAACCAGCTACCCTTTCGGCGTGGTGCCGGCACCCTTATGGGAGTTGCTTCCTGAGGCAGTAAGCACGGCCATGCGTAACGGACTGAAGGATTTTAGCCGAAAGATAAAAGGCTTCGAAACGGGGAATATTATGGGTCTGGAAAGCAAGACATCGGCGGCCATACAGGTAGAACGTGATGAAAACCGGCTATGTTCGGGTTTTAAAAATCTTTATATTGTTGGTGAAGGAAGTGGCTATGCCGGTGGCATCATCTCCAGTGCCGCTGATGGCGTGAAAGCAGCCATAGCGATTGCCGGCAAATAAAATCAGGACAAAGGAATCTTCACTGTTTACATTCTACGATTCCACTTTCATCAAACTCCGGAATCGGGTTTATTCCAAATTCGTTATAAATGGCATGTGGTAAGCCTAAATCGGCAATAAAAATTTGTGCCTGGTGAAGTAAGGGTGCTAATTCAGTTTTCATGGCAGCCAGGGTGAGTATAATGTCTGGCTTAAATACGAGTTCACCGGTATCTTTATTAAAACCGGTTGGAATATCAAGAGAGATTTTTTTGCAGTTAAGCTTATTCACTTTTCCTGTTATTTCGAGCAAATCATTTGTCAGGGGTAATCGTTGTGAAAAACCAAGGTATGCATCTACAAAAATAGCGGGGTCTTCAATGGACTTTATTTTGGCGCCAAAAGCCAATGCCCGTTCTAACTGTTGTTTTGGTAATACTTTTAAATTTTTGTCCGGTAAATGCAGAAATACTTTATAACCCCAGCCTGCTAATCTGCGTGCGGCAACAAGTCCTCCTCCTCCGTTATTTCCCGTTCCAATTCCAATAAGTATCTTATCCGACCGTGATATAAAAGAAGCCGTCAGCCGGGCAAGGTTTAAACCGGCATTTTCCATTAAAAGCCCGACAGGAATGTTGTATTTTTTAACAGACTGGTAATCCATCTCCCTGAACTTATCGATGGAGAGGCTGTTATCATCAGTCATGTGTACCTCAGGAATGTGCATGGTTTTTATTTTGGAGTTACTCAGGCTGGTTGTTCAGTTTCTCGATCAGGGAGACTTTGAACTGCTCCAGATCCAGCTTGTATTCGTTGATCTCTTCCTGGCTTTCCAGGCTTTTTTCGATCAGTACGCTTTGCTTCTCATAATTGCTGCAGGCACTGCACATCATTTTGTGGGCCTTTAGCTGGAATCTTTCTCTAGCCGTAAGCTTGAAGTTGAGTTTTTTTTCAATTAACTCCGTAGCCTTCAGACAGGAAAGAAACAATATGTGCATTAGTTTTTTCATCTCTGTTGTCAATTGTTGAACCAGTTTGCTTCGATGCAATCCCTTAAGTTCAGTTTTGCACGGTGGATCATTTGCCAGAAATTAGTCGGAGTAATATCCAGTTCCTGACAAACTTCATCGCCTGTTTTTTTTAATAAATACTTTAGCTTCACGCAGGCGCTCCATTTTTCCGGAAGCGCCTCCATACATTCCTTTAAAACTGCCTGGAATTCCTGGTTGTCGAGCAGGTGATTTTCTTCTTCATGCCATGATTTAGGCCTTTTCTGCTGTATCCATTCTCCATCTCCTGTAAAGAAGTTGGATAACGATTGATTACCCAGTTTGACGGGTTGTTTCACTTTTGCACGGTAATGATCGATGATCTTGAAATTCAGGATGGAATAAAGCCAGGTTTTGGGTGAACTGTCGCCCCGGAATCCATCCAGTTTTTCGGAGGCCGCCAGAAATGTGTCCTGCACCAGGTCTTTAGCCAGTTCAACATCCGATACCTTATGCACGGCCCATGATAAAAGGCCATCGGCATATTCGTTTACCCAATCGGACAGGTTCTTTGTTGTATAGGAGGTCATCCTTTTCTTTTTACAGTAAAGGATTAGTCGGTAAAGTTAGTTAATCATTACAAAACGATGATTTTTTTAATCTGGACAGAATTTTCTGTTTCCGCCTTCAAAAAATAAATCCCGCCTGTAAGTTCATTCACCGGAATAGTTAGTTGATGTTTCCTTCCAT
>QMPO01000227.1 GCA_003648625.1 Bacteroidota bacterium | reverse complement strand
CTTATATCAATTGATTATTTATATTTGCATCGCTTGTTTTGTTTGTTTTTCATAATTGGGCCCACCCTCATGACCACTTGGCAAAGGGTGGGTTTTTTTTAGAGCCTCTTCCCTCATTTCCTAAACGTCCCGAATCTAACGACATCTACTTCTGGCAAACATCATTTAATCGAATATGTCTGCCCTTCCTCACTCAACAAAGTATTGGGAAAAACAGCACGGGCCTGCAACAATAATTCTGTGAGATCGTCAAAGCGGGCTGAATAATGCCCCAGTAACAGTTTTCCAACACCTGCCTTTTTCGCCACGGTAGCTGCATCAACTGAAGTGGAATGATATTTATCTTTAGCAGCATTTTGCATCGAACTGTCAAATGTTGCTTCATGATACAGCAGATCCGCTCCTTTAACATGATCAATCACATGCTCATTAAATACCGTGTCGGAACAATAAACATATATTTTGTCAGATCTTACAGGAAGAGTGATCTCCTTATTTGTTAAAACTTTTCCTGATTCAGTCATATAATCAGCACCTTTTTTTATGCTGATAATCTGATCGATGGAAGGACTATATTGCGCGACAAAGTCTTTATCAACCCTCAATTCATTATCCTGTTTTCGTATTTTCACACCCCATGTGGGCATCCGGTGGTAGAGCGGAAAGATTGTTACTTCGTAATCGCCGCTGACAAAAAGCGGCGTGCTTTTATAATCTTCGAGCGGATGGAAATTCAGATTAAAACGAAGATCTGTTTTTGAGACACGGAGCTGGTGTTCCAGAAGTTTCTGCAGATCGGACGGAGCATAAATGTTCAGCGATTCTTCACGACCAAACAGGTGGAATGTAGCAACAAGTCCGAACAAACCAAAATAATGATCGCCGTGCAAATGGCTCACAAACAAATGATTTAGTTTGCGGTGTTTTATTTTGTACTTGATCATTTGCATCTGGGCGCCCTCCCCGCAATCAATCATAAACTGCTCTTCCGAGAGCCGTACAATCTGGCTGGAAGGATGCTGTGTAGCGGTAGGTACGGCGGAACCGTTCCCCAGAATTGTCACATTAAAACCTGTCATATGTCGTATTCATATCTTAGCTCCTCCCAAAAATAAAAAATCCCCGCCGGTTTGGCAGGGATTTTACACTTTTTATTTTGAAAACAAATCTACTTCTTCGCTTTCTTTTCCTCTTTTTCAAGGTCTGTTTTGAGATCAGCCAAAACATTCAGATCAGCAAATGTTGTTTTCTCCAGTTTCTCATTCACTTTCTTCACCGTACGCTTTGTCTTTTTCGACTCATCTTTTGCTTTTTCCGATGCGCGTTCTTTTGCTTCGCGCGGATCTTCTTCAAAAGTACGGGTATGTGAAAGAATGATCTTCTTATTCTCTTTAACGAATTCAACTACTTTAAAGTCAGCTGTCTCATCCACTTTATTTATGGAAGTACCGTCTTCTTTTTTAAGGTGGCGGTTAGGAGCAAATCCTTCAACTCCATATGGAAGTGAAACAACAGCACCTTTATCGTTAACACTGATAACAGTTCCCTGGTGTACCGAACCGACAGTAAATACAGTTTCAAAAACATCCCATGGATTCTCTTCCAGTTGTTTGTGTCCTAAGCTCAATCTGCGGTTTTCCACATCAACGTCCAGAACAACAACTTCAATATCCTCACCTATTTTTGTGAATTCGGCCGGGTGCTTGATCTTTTTCGACCAGGACAGGTCACTGATATGGATCAGGCCGTCAACACCTTCTTCAATTTCTACAAAAATACCGAAGTTAGTAAAGTTACGCACTTTGGCTGTATGCTTTGATCCAAGCGGATATTTCTCGCGGATATCTGCCCACGGGTCAGGAATCAGTTGTTTCATTCCCAGCGACATCCTCCGCTCTTCTTTATCAAGTGTCAGGATAACAGCTTCTACTTCGTCACCAACGTTTACAAAGTCCTGTGCTGTTCTTAAGTGTTGTGACCACGACATTTCTGAAACGTGGATCAGTCCTTCAACACCCGGAGCAATCTCGATGAATGCACCGTAATCAGCTATAACAACAACTTTTCCTTTTACCGTATCGCCCACTTTGAGATTTTCGTCCAGCGAATCCCACGGGTGTGGTGTCAGTTGTTTCAAACCTAAGGCAATACGTTTTTTGTTATCATCGAAGTCGAGAATAACAACTTTCATTTTCTGGTCGAGTTCAACAACCTCTTCAGGATGATTGATACGACCCCATGAAAGGTCGGTAATATGGATCAGCCCGTCAACACCACCCAGGTCGATAAATACGCCATAGGTCGTGATATTTTTAACGGTACCTTCCAGCACTTGTCCTTTTTCCAGTTTGGAAATGATCTCAGCTCTTTGCTGCTCCAGCTCGTCTTCGATCAGGGCTTTATGCGAAACAACAACGTTTTTGTATTCGTGGTTAATTTTAACCACTTTGAATTCCATTGTTTTATTTACATAGATATCATAATCGCGGATGGGTTTTACATCTATCTGCGAACCGGGCAGGAAGGCCTCAATTCCGAATACGTCCACAATAAGTCCGCCTTTTGTACGGCTTTTTACATATCCGGTAATGATCTCATCATTATCAAATGAATCGTTAATACGATCCCATGATTTGAGAATTCTGGCTTTTTTGTGCGACAGGATCATCTGACCGCTCGCATCTTCCTGGTTTTCGACGTAAATATCAATTTTGTCACCCACTTTCAGGTCAGGATTGTACCTGAACTCGTTCATCGGAATGACGCCATCTGATTTATAACCAATATTGACTACAACTTCACGGCTGCTGAAAGCTACCACAGTTCCTTCGATCACTTCATGTTCGGTGATGGAACTCAATGAGCTTGCATAAAGGTCTTCCAGTTTGCTTCTCTCTTCAGGTGCGTAATCATCCTGTTTTTTATTGAGCGCATCCCAGTCAAATTCTTCGGGTTCCACTGATTTTTTCACCGTTTCTTTTACCTCTTCGGTTTTTTCTTCGGCAACAACTTTTTCAGTTTCTTCTTTTTCGGCAGGTTCTTCTTCTGTTTTTGCTTCCGGAGTTTCTACAACTTCTTCCTTAGCTTCTTCTTTTTCAGCTTCGGATGCTTCTGTTGTTTCCTCAGCTTTGGTTTCTTCAACAACTTCTTCTTTTTTCTCTTCTTCTTTTACCTCAGCTTCAACCGTTTTCTCTTCTTTTTCGGTTACTGCTTCTTCAGCAGTTTCTTCCTTCTTTTCTTCTACAACAGCTTCCGGTGTTTCCTTGGTTTCCTGAGCTTTTACTTCTTCGTTTTCAGTTGTTTCAGTAACTTTTTTTTCGTTTTCTGACATTTAATCTTACTTGCGTTTCGAATCAGGCACCCGGTTCATATGATTCCAAACAGGTTTAACATTTTATTTAACTTGTTATATTTTAAGAATTTAGGCAAGTTGAAACCAACTAAATCCGGGCCTCTTAAAATTGGGCTGCAAAAGTAGATAAATTAATCGATATATTAAAATATCAGGTGTGCAAATTTAAACGGCGTATTTTGTTTTATCTTTGGTGCGCATAAAAACACATCGTTTATGTGTTCTAATTTATCCAGTCTTCATTAAACAGTTTTAAAAGAAATGTCTCTGAATTGCGGAATTATCGGATTAACAAATACGGGAAAAACCACTATTTTCAACTGCATGTCGAATACCAAGGCGGAGAGCTCAGCTTACGCTTTCAGCGCTACTAAATCAAACAAAGGTATTGTGGAAGTTCCCGACCCCCGCCTGTATAAAATTGACGAACTGATCAAATCGGAAAAAGTGATCCCGGCCACGGTGGAAATTGTTGACGTGCCCGGACTGGCCAAAGGTTCAAGCCAGGGAGAAGGCGTGGGTAATAAGTTTCTGGCCGATATCCAGCAAACCGATGCGCTGATTCATGTGGTCAGGTGCTTCGATGATGAAAGCCTTCCGCATATCGAAGGATCCATTGATCCGTGTCGCGATATGGAGATCGTTGATTTTGAATTGCAGGTGCGCGACCTTGACCTGATAACGAGGAAAATTGAACGTCTGAAAAAACTGGTAGCTGTTGGTGATAAAGAAGCAAAAAAAGCGCTGGATGTACTGACTGTTTTTAAAGAGCATCTGGAGAACTTTGGAAATGCACGCACGGCCCCTGTAGATGAAGATGACTTTGTATATATTCAGGATATGCAGCTTTTAACGGCCAAACCTATGATCTACGTGTGCAACGTGGATGACGCTTCGGCTACAACAGGCAACAAATATGTGGATGAGGTAAAAAGTGTTTTAAAAGAACAGGCAGATGATGTATTAGTGATTGCCGGAGAACTGGAAGCCGAAATTGCTGAACTGGATAAGGAAGACAGGACGGAATTTCTGACTGATGCCGGACTGGAAGAACCGGGCGTAGATAAACTTATCAGGGCTGCCTATAAGATCCTCGATCTTCAGTCGTTTTTTACGGCAGGCCCCAAAGAAGTACGCGCATGGACAATTAAAAAAGGAATGAAAGCACCGGAAGCCGCCGGCGTGATCCACAGCGACCTTGAAAGAGGATTTATCAGGTCAGAAGTGATGAAGTACGATGATTTCATTGAACTAGGTTCCGAACAAGCAGTGAAACATGCCGGCAAATTCCATGTGGAAGGAAAAAACTACGTTGTTGAAGACGGTGACATCATGCACATCAGGTTTAACGTATAAAACTAATACTGTCCTAAATAAAACAATTTCATTTAGCCCTCAAGTCGGGCTTGATTTTCTTTACGCATTTTATCAAAGGCGGAAGCCCCAAGATTCGACATTACGTTGTAAACATCTTCATGTCAATTTATAATATAATCACCCATTGAGCTTTATGCGCCAG
>QMPO01000226.1 GCA_003648625.1 Bacteroidota bacterium | reverse complement strand
TGACTTTATCAGAAAGGAGTATCATTTATTCGGTACCAAGGTTGGCTGCCGCGAGGGCGATTGCGGCGCCTGCACTGTGCTGGAAGGAAGCCTTGAAAACGGAAAGCTCCGCTACCGAACCATCGTTTCCTGCCTTACCCCACTGGCCAATGTACATGGCAAACACATTGTAACGGTGGAAGGGCTGAACATGGAAAAGTTGTCTCCGGTGCAGCAGGCCATGGCCGATCATGCTGCCACGCAGTGTGGTTTCTGCACGCCCGGTTTTGTGGTTTCACTGACGGGATTGCTTTTGTCGGACGAACAAAAAGACCCCTTACAGGCCATCAGCGGGAACATCTGCCGGTGTACGGGTTATAAATCCATCGAAAAGGCGGCGGTAGACACGGGCCAACTCAAGCAAGCACTCCCGGCCGGAAAGGAGATGGAAACGATGCTGGAAAAGGGCTGGCTGCCAGGTTATTTCGAGGACATTCCGGAATTACTTAAAAACATCCTTTCTTCTACCAATGAGACAGCTCATCAGACCATCAACATGGCCGGAGGTACCGACCTGATGGTGCAGCAGCATGATTCTATCCGCCGGTCAGAAATTCATTCACTCAGTAACACCTTACCTTCCGATATTTCCACTTCAGAAGGACAGATACTGGCAGGTGCAGGTGTGGACACCAACGATTTTATTCACGACCCGCTTGTCAGAAAACATTTTCCGCAACTACAGGAGTTTGCTCCGCTGATTGCTTCGGAACAAATACGGAATATGGGAACCCTGGCCGGAAATATGGTGAACGCCTCCCCTATCGGAGATATAAATATTTTGCTGTTGGCACTTGACACAACGCTCTTGATGGAACACACTTCAGGGCAACAGAGGGAGGTAGCTCTGAAAGATTTCTTCAGGGATTACAAAAAAGTGAACCTGGAAAAGGGAGAACTGATCAAATACATACAGATTAAACCTTTGGAAAAAGGCACTTTGTTCAATTTTGAAAAAGTGAGCAAACGGACTTACCTCGACATCGCTTCAGTTAACTCAGCCATTTCTATCAAAGCAGAAGATAAAACGATCCGTCAGGTTTCTTTGTCACTTGGAGGTGTGGCCGCTATTCCGAAATTTATGGCAACCACCTGTGCATTTCTTACAGGTAAAGAGCTCTCGGTAAAAACCCTCGACAAGGCATTGGATGTGCTGCAGGAAGAAATCGCACCCATCGATGACATCAGGGGAAGTGCAGCTTACAAAAGGTTGCTGGCCCGCCAGTTGTTTTTACAGCACTTTTTGGCATTGTTTCCTGAGCAACTGGACGAAGAAGCTATCCATGAATTAATGACCACAAAAACCCCGGCCGTATGAAGAACGTAGATACTCACAGCCATCTTACCGGACGATCGGTTTATGTGGACGATATACCGGAGTTGACGGGCACTCTGCATGCCGTTCCTGTTTTGTCGGAAAAAGCGCATGCAAAAATCATCAGCATGGATTTTTCGAAGGCTGAAAAAGCAGAGGGAGTGGTGGCAATTTTAACCGCAGAAGAAATTCCCGGTGAAAACCAGATAGGCGGCATTTTGCCCGATGAACCGTTATTTGCCACAGAAGAAGTGCATTACATCGGCCAGCCCATGGCAGTTATCATTGCCAAAGATCATTTCGCAGCCCGTGACGCCCGCCAGCTGGTGGAGATCAGCTATGAAGAAATGGAGGTGGTTACCGACCCTCGCGTGGCCAAAGAAAAAGGACAACTTCTGTTCCCACCCCGAACTTTTGCCAGCGGCGATACAGACAAAGGATTTGCCGGTTGCGACTATGTATTTAAAGGTCGTGCCGACAGCGGTGGACAGGAACACATCTATATCGAGACACAGGGTTCGTATGCCATTCCCCAGGAAAATAACAACCTGAAGGTGTTTTCATCTACCCAGGGACCCACTATTGTTCAAAAAACTATTGCACAAGTGCTTGGATTACAGATGCACAACATTGAAGTGGATGTAACCCGTCTGGGCGGTGCTTTCGGCGGCAAGGAAGATCAGGCTACGGCCTGGGCGGTAATGGCAGCATTGGCAGCGCAGAAACTCGGCAAACCCGTTAAACTGATCCTCGATCGTGATGATGACATCCGTGCCACAGGAAAACGGCACCCGTACAGTTCCGATTTCAGGATAGGCCTTGATAAAAATTTGAAGATTAAAGCTTTCGAAGTAACGTATTACCAGAACGGAGGTGCTGCCGCCGATCTCAGCCCGGCCATTATGGAACGGACATTGTTCCACGTAACGAACAGCTACTTTATTCCCAACGTAAAAGCTACAGCTTACAGTTGCAAAACAAATCTGGTGCCTTTTACCGCCTTCCGCGGATTCGGCGGCCCGCAGGCGATGTTCGTCATAGAAGCTGCCTTCGCACATGCCGCCGACCAGTTGGGTGTTGACAAAACCGAAATACAGCAACGCAACCTGATTGGGAAAGGAAACACTTTCCACTACGGACAGGTATGCGACAGCAACAACGCCTCGAAAAGCTGGGAGGAGATGCACAGGCATTACAAAGTGGAAGAAACAAAACGCACGGTGGAGGAGTTCAACAAAAATCATCGTTTTGTAAAAAAAGGACTGGCTGTTATGCCGATATGTTTCGGTATCTCGTTCACCAAAACCCCGATGAACAATGCACGGGCACTGGTGCACGTCTATCAGGACGGCAGCATCGGTGTCAGTACAGGTGCCGTGGAAATGGGACAGGGAGTTAACACAAAACTTATGCAAGTGGCGGCTAATGCATTTTCGGTCAACATTTCGCGCATTAAGCTGGAAACCACCAATACCACACGGGTAGCCAACACCTCACCTACGGCAGCCAGTTCAGGTGCCGACCTGAACGGAAAAGCGCTGCAGATTGCCTGCAATGAAATTCTGGATCGGCTGCAAAAAGAAGCAGCAGAAACACTCGGCATGCCGCAGGAGCAGATCAATATCCGGGATGAACAGGTATATACGGGCGCCAAACCCACAAAACTGTACTGGGAAGAACTGGTAGAAAAAGCCTTTTTGAACCGAATCAAACTTTCGGAAGTAGGGCATTATTCTACGCCGGTCATACATTTCGACAAGACCAAAGAGAAAGGACATCCGTTTACCTACCATGTGTACGGAGCAGCATTGACCACCGTAACGCTTGACTGCATCAGAGGCACTTACGAAACGGACAGTGTACAGATCATTCATGACTTCGGCAACAGCCTGAATCTTACCATTGACAAAGGACAGGTGGAAGGTGCCGTGGTACAGGGCATTGGCTGGATGACCCTCGAAGAATTGACTTTTGATGAGAACGGGCGTCTGCTTGCCGACAGCCTTTCAAAATACAAAGTTCCGGATGTGTATGCGGCCCCCAAAATGATTGAAACCATTCCGCTGGAAACCGAAGGTCCCGAACTGGCCATTATGAAGTCGAAGGCTGTGGGTGAACCGCCGTTTATGTATGGAATCGGGGTCTATTTTGCTTTGCGTAATGCAGTCAGGGAATTTAACCCTGAAACACCTCTGGGTTATGATGCTCCGCTTACACCAGAAAAAGTATTACTGGCCCTGTACAACAAGAAAGGATAAGCCAGAAAATAAAACAAAAAGCTCGCGGCTCAATTTGCAGGGCGTTGGGAAATTATTTTTCTATTGTTCATTTCTTGTCTCGCCAAGAAACCCCGCCAGCCGGACGGGCAGGGAACCAAAGAAGCCTGCCGGCAGGCAGGGCAACCCGCAGCTAACGCTTAATACACCATAAGAAGATAGTAAATACAGAAAGCTTTCGGGAGCGCAGCTTGAGGACAAAGGGCATTATTAAATTACTTTTATTCAAAACAGTATGACTTGTTTGAGATAGATCAGTATAATTTGCGCATTTCTTAGCATCTTTGCAGTTAAAATATAACAGAATGGAAGAAATATATTCGAGGATAAATGATCTCGCGAAAAAATATAAAGATTACACAGCTTCCAATCTGTCAAAGCTGGTCAAAATAAAATCCCTCAGCAAAGAGGAAAGAGATGTGCAACTTGAACTGAAGCAACAAATGGGAGAAGCCGGTTTTGACGAAGTTTTCATTGACGGATTAGGCAATGTAATCGGGCGAATTGGCAACGGCAAGAAAATCCTTGCCATCGACGGGCACATGGACACGGTTGATATGGGCAACCTGGAAAACTGGGATTTCGACCCTTTGGGCGGAGAGATAAAAGACGGATTCGTGCACGGCCGCGGAACGGTAGATCAGGAAGGCGGACCGGCTGCATTTGTAACTACGGGGAGAATACTGAAAGAGTTGGGATTCGATAAAGACCTTACGATATATTTTGTTGGCAGCGTAATGGAAGAAGATTGCGACGGATTGTGCTGGAAGTATATTGTGGAAGAAGATAAGATCAAACCCGACTTTGTGATCAGCACGGAGCCCACCAACCTGAATATTTACCGCGGCCATCGTGGCAGGATGGAAATGCATGTAAGCTTTTACGGTGTTTCCTCCCACGGCTCTGCCCCCGAAAGAGGGAAAAATGCCATTTATATGGCGTCGAAAGTGGCGCTGGAAATTGAAAAACTCAATGAACGTCTGGCCTTTGATGAGTTTTTGGGAAGAGGAAGTGTTACGATCTCCGAGTTTGTTTCCGAAACTCCTTCGCTTTGCGCCGTCTCCGATTTTGCACGGCTTCACCTGGACCGCCGCCTGACATGGGGAGAGACAAAAGAATCAGCTGTGGCAGAAATTGAGCAACTGATTGAAGGAATGAATGCGCATGTGGAGGTGCTGCATTACGAAGAAGAGGCATACACAGGCCTCAGATACGGTATGGAAAAATACTACCCTACCTGGAAGATACCTGAGGA
>QMPO01000225.1 GCA_003648625.1 Bacteroidota bacterium | reverse complement strand
CAACGGCATTATAGTACAATGGATATGGGATTTCAGTGACGGAACGGTTATCACGATAGATTACCCTGCCAGCCCGAATATTTCGCACTTATTTGGCACAAACGGAAGTTATGAAGTTTTCCTGACCGTTATGGACAGTGATAGTTGCCAGAATACAACATCCAGAATCGTTCAGGTAATCACCAGTCCGATTGCCGATTTCACTTATGAAAGTGCATGTTTCGGATATCCTGTATTATTTACTGATCTGTCATCACCAAACGGCGGACCCGATATATTTACATGGAACTGGAGTTTTGACGACCCGCCATCGGGTACTAATAACTCATCCGATTTACAAAACCCCTCACACATATTTACAAACCCCGGAACATACACCGTTTCACTGATTGTTACCAACACACAGGGATGCTTTGATACGGCTATGATGGATATTGTTGTTGATTCGTTACCCGATGTTGACTTCACCATGGCCAACGACACCGTTTGCCTTGGCGATAATGCTGAATTTACGGGTATCGGCACGAATATATCTACCTGGCTGTGGGACTTTGGCGATGGCATCGGAACGTCAACCCAGCAAAGCCCGATTTACGTATATACAGGCGCAGGAACTTATACAGTGACGTTGACTGTAACTGATATTAACAATTGCCAAAGCAGTATTTCTTATGACATTGTAATTCTGGAATTACCAGCTGTCGATTTCTCATACAACAATACATGTGCCGGAGATTCTACTTATTTCTTCGACGAATCGGTTGTTGCATTCGGCTATGTTACCAGTTGGGACTGGGACTTTGGCGACGGAAGCAGTTCTACATTACAAAATCCTCCTCATTATTATAATACTTTTGGCACCTACCAGGTGACCCTTACGGTAATTGACAATTTTGGATGTACAAACGCATATACGGAATTAATTGATGTTTATGACAGACCTGTATCTGCATTCAGTTTTGATGTACCCTGTACACCTGCCGGGCAGGTATTCTTCTATGACGAATCAACTTCAAGTAATAATAACAGTCCTATACAAAGCTGGTTGTGGGATTTCGGCGACGGATACAGTGCGACCGATATAAATCCAACCCATGTCTATGGCGTTGTTGATAGCTGTTACACCGTTACTTTAACGGTAACGGACGCAAACGGTTGTTCCGCTGCAGACACTAACTTCAATGTATGCGTATTTGAGCCACTCTCTGTTAGTTTTACATCAACGGAAGTATGTGCCGGACAAGCAACATTTTTCCAGGCATCATACACACCCGACTACGACTCTATTTATACGTATACATGGGACTTCAATGATGGCAGTCCACCTGTAAGCACATACAGAGACACCATCAGCCATACTTTCCCCGGACCCGGAAACTATACCGTTGAGTTAATGGCTCTGGATACTAACGGATGTTCTGTGACCATATATGAAAGTGCCTTTGTAAACGAATTGCCCTCGCCCGACTTTACCTATAATATGGGTACTTGTGAAGACCCAACACAGTTTTTTGATCAATCATTGGGTGGTGGAACACAAATAATCAGTTGGTCCTGGGATTTCGGTGACCTTGCTTCAGGCACAGACAATTATTCCGACGAACAGCATCCGGAACATATTTATCCGCCGCAGGACAGCACATATCAGGTTAAACTGATCGTTACAAATCTCAATGGCTGTGTCGATTCAATTGTAAAGACAGTGGTAAGAAATCCGTGTCTTGAGGCCGCTTTTGACAGCCCGACAGGAACCTTATGTGCCAACAGTGAAGTTTGCTTTAATGACGTATCACAAATTTACAGTACGAGTACAAATATTACAAACTGGTTCTGGGACTTTGGCGATGGAACGACCTACACATATGATATTGAGGAGAATCCGGTATGCCATACATATATTTCGGGAGGAACTTACCACGTAAGGCTCATCATAACAGCGGTTACAAATACGGCGACTTTACGCGACAGCACCTCTGCCACTATCACCATTAATCCGGCACCTGCAGCTGATTTCTATGTTACCAGCACAACATGTCTGGGTACAGCAACGGAATTCACAGATCTTTCCGATGAAAACGGAGCGTCTATCTCCTCATGGGAATGGGATTTTGGCGATCCCGGAAATCCGGCAGGCACGTCTGACAAGCAAAATCCAATTTATAAGTTCTCTGATTATGGAACATTTAATGTCGAGCTTATCGTTGGTAATAGCTTTGGCTGTAGCGACACTACAAGTCAGGAAGTTGAAATTTATGACAAACCGGATGCCGCTTTTTCCTTTGAAAATGCATGTTTAAATAATCCAACATTTTTCTTCGACGAATCGGAAGATGCCGGAGCAAGTATTTCCTCGTGGTACTGGAATTTTGGAAATCCATTGTCGGTAATCGACACGTCAAATCTGCAAAATCCCGATTATATGTATAGTGACATTGGCACATACGATGTAACCTTCATAATTACAGACGACAATCAATGTAAAGACACTGTTGTACATGAGGTTGAGGTGTTTGACAATCCTGTTGCCGATTTTGATATTTATGATAATTACCAGCAAGAACAGGGACAAGTTTATTTTGTTAATAACAGTTCCGGTGCCAATGCTTATTTCTGGGACTTTGGAAACGGTGAAGTATCTGATGAATTTGAACCTGTAATAACTTATAGTTCTGACGGTTTGTACACAATCACATTAATAGCTTACAACGAAGACGGATGTTCTGACACAACGACTTTCGAATATGAGATGATGTTCAAGACACTTTATGTCCCCAATGCTTTTGCACCCGGTAACCTTGGATGGGAATACGAAGACGGAAGATTTATTATAAAGGGTGTTAACCTTTACAGGTACCGTATTGAAGTATATGATGCATGGGGAAATCTGATCTGGGAAAGTGATGCTTTAATTGATGGAAAACCTGCTGCCAGCTGGAACGGCCGTAACAAAGGTAACCCGAACCTGGACCTTTGTCCTGCGGGAGCCTATACATGGAAAATTGACGCAGTTTTTAAAGATGGAACCAAATGGCAGGGAAGCGATAATGGAGATGGAAATACAAAGCCATACGGTACGGTTACTTTAATCAGATAAACAAACAAGCATAATTGATGTAACGATGACACGTAAACTAAAAATAAGATCGGTATTGGCAAGCGCAATAGTCATGTTTGTTTTTAGCACAACAAGCGGCAGCGCCCAGGATATAACTTATGCGCAACCATTTAATAGTCCAACTTATTATAATCCGGCTTTTGTAGGTCTTACTCTTGGCCTGAAAACCCGGTTTAATTACATGAAAAGATGGACGGGATTGCAGGGAAATTATTATACCTATAATTTTAGCGCCGACATTGCCGACAGAAACATTCCGGGAGCCGGAGGTATAGGTATATTATTCCAGCAGGACCGTCAGGGGCTGGGATACATTCGCAACACATCAATCGGTATTATGCCGGCCGTTAGAATACGTGCCTCAAGAAACACTTTATTCCAGATAGGGGCAACTGTTTCTGTTGTTAACCGGAAACTAAACCTCGACAATGCCGTTTTTTCAAGCCAGCTGGATCCTATTTACGGTAATATAGGTCCTTCTTCGTTCGCAGGATATGGTGATCAGAGCACCTTCTATGCCGACTTCTCAGTAGGTGGTTTATTTCAGTTTGAAAAGAACTCTGTTACTGGTGTTCTGGGTTTTGCAGCACATCATCTTACACGGCCTGACCAGTCATTTACCGGTCATACGGCACCACTTGAGATCAAGTACGTAGCACAAGCCGATTTTATCATTGACCTGATGCATTCAGGTAGTTTTTACGGCAAAGCAAAAGGCTGGAAACTTAATCCGGGATTTATTTATCAGAAACAGTTATTTATGGACGTTTATCAGGTGGGGCTTAATGTCTATACATCACACATTTACATCGGTGCCTGGTATAAAAACGAAGCTTTTAAATGGGACACTTTCTCGAGCTGGACATTTTTGCTTGGTGTCAGCGTACCCTTCACGGAAGAAAACCGGATGAAAGTTATGTATTCATACGACCTGATGATCTTCTCAGAACATGGTTTTGTAGGCCCGACGCACCAGATATCACTCATATTTGAATTTGACGGTATCAGTTTCCACAGAAGCAGGGGAACGCTGAACTCAATGCGTCTGCCTAACCAACCGATGGAGTGCTCTTCTTTCTAAAGATCCGTTTGTTATACCATCTCAACTGTTAACAAACAGTGGTGAACATGTATTGGATGAAACTGTTTGAAAAACAACTCTATTTTTTATTTTTGCGGTATTAAAATAAACTTCATTTCTTATGAAACGATATTTATTACTGGTAGCCATCACATTTAGTTTTATGCTGGCTCAGGCACAATGGAGCAAAACCTATTTGCTGGATGATTTTGGCGACACAACCGACACTTACAGAATTGAAGGGCATTCGTTTGACGGATTGACACACTACAACGATCCAAATGCGGAACCTCTGGAAAAATTCTGTATTCAGATAACCATTGACGAAAATAACAACGTGGGGTTCCTTTTATATGAAAACTGTACGTTTACCAACAACCCCTATCCGGGAACAAATATTTTCAAAGGCGGAACGTTCAGAATGAGGAACTCGGAAGGGATAACGGAAAAGGTCAACATCATCGGAAAACTTTCCAAACGCGGTGGCTTGAAACTGGAAAGTGACAAGTTCAGGGAATTTATGTCGAAAAGCAGTGGTAAAGTACGGTGCATACTAAAAGTCGGTGTCGCTTATTACAAGTTTACACTTAACGCAACGGGCTATAACGAAATTGTGGGTAATTAGTTCCAAACAATCTGGTCCTGTCGGATAATAAGATTTAAAAAGGATAGCCTGTCAGCCATCCTTTTTTGTGGGGCGTACTGGAATCGAACCAGTGACCTCTTGCCT
>QMPO01000224.1 GCA_003648625.1 Bacteroidota bacterium | reverse complement strand
GCAGTCCATGATGGTTTGTTTACATACGCAGCAAAAAACAGGGCTTCTTCGTTGTGTTTCAGGGCAAGGTCGTATTTGCCCTGGGTTTTGTAAACGATACCTATTTCGCTGTGGCATTCCGATATGGTTTCTTTGTCATCCAGCTCTTCTGCAATATGCAGTGCCCTGAAATAATAATCGAGGGCTTTGCTGTAGTCGCTCCGGAAAAAATACTCGATGCCAAATTCAATATACACCCTGAGCTTAAGCTGCTTGAACTGCCGAAGTTCTTCGAGATCATTTTTGTCTTTTTCTTTTTCCAGTTGCTGAAGATTTTCTTCAATAATCAGCAGGGCCTCGCTGTAATAATGCATCAGCGAATCGGAGGGACCGTCGATAAATTGATTCCCCAACCGGAACAGAATACGCACCCTTGCCGTGTCACTATCCGACTGCCGGAGCTCAGTCCTGAGCTGTTCTCTCCTCTGATCAGTCTGACTTACAGCGCTCAGGCTACCTGAAAAAAGGAAAGTCAGTATGAACGGAAAAAGGAAGTTTTTTGAAAACGACTGCATGTGCGTACGTTTTACACAAAAATAGTGATTTAAGTTTGAATAGGAGATAACGGGACAAATACGAAGAGTTTCCGGCGTGTTAGCCTGGGCAAGTATCTGATGGCGAAGGTTTATTGGGAATCAGAATTAGCCTTCCATCACCGTACTGCTACAGTTTCTGAAGAATTGGCTGATGTGAAATATCAGATATGAAGAATTAAAAATGGGGCTTGCCTGGGTTGTGTTGAGGCATCCCGGAGGGATAGCATGAAAAAAAAGCCGGAGAATTTATTCCCTGGCGGAGTGTGCGTTTGTGCGGATTATAAATCCGCTGCCCTTTTCTTCGGGATCGCAGATCCCGAAGAGCAGAGTTAACAGGACAATTAATTAGAGGCCGCCTTAATAAGAATTGCACATCTCGTACAGTTGTTCAATGGAGTCATGATCGTGGCTGAACTGGCAGCCGGTTTCGTGAAGATGTTCAAAGTATTTTCCTGTAACACCTTCGAGTTCAGGCGAAGTAGCCAGCCATACGGGTGTTGCAGCGCCCTGTTCGGGTGTTTCGTGGCCTCCGAATCCCAGGTCGTGTGATAGATTGGAGTGCACATCTCCGGGATGACATGCGTTTACTGTAATGTTTTCTTTTTTCAACCGTTCGGCAAAGGCCACCGTCAGCATACGGTCGGCCTGTTTGCTCTGGCGGTAGGCGGTGTTGTTGTCGTAACGCCTTGACGTAAATTCAGGGTCATTCAGGTCGAGGTTCCCTGCCCAGTACGAAGCTACGTTGACAATACGCGATGGGGTTCCTTTTTTCAGGTAAGGTAAAAAGTACCGGATCATCCAAAAATACCCCAGCACATTGGTGGCCCATTGCATCTCAATACCTTCGGGTGTTTCCAGCCTTTGCCGGGGCGTTGTTCCTGCAACGTTGATCAGCATATGCACCGGATCCCGCCAGTTGTCAGCAATCGATTGAATTTCATGTTTGCGCGACAGATCGGCAATCAAACAGGAAATATGCTTGTTCCCCGTCCGGTCGATTAATTGATCAGCAATTTGAGCCGCTTTTAGCTTATTACGTGCGATCAGGACTGTCCGGTATTCATGGTTTTCTGCTATCCGCCCGGCAATGGCTTTCCCAATAGCCCCGGTGGCTCCTGTTATTAAAACCGTTTTTGTCATTTTACATCTTGTAATTTACTTAGTTAAAAATAATACTTTTACGTTTAATCGTATGCTTAAAATTTTAAATTTGTAAGGAAATAAGTTCAGAATGAAGATCCTGTTCCACGATAAGTTTCTGCTCCACAATGTGGATAGTCCTGCCGAAGGGGCCTACCGTATCAAAGAGTTTACCGATATTGAAAATACGTATGTAAATGGTGAGCCTTTTGTACAGCTTGTTCATACCAATGAATATATCTACAGTGTTAAGCAGGCCTGTTATGCCAACGAAATCGTGGCCGAGGTGCAACTTACCAAAGACAGTTATGAAGATGCCTGTATAGCTGCCGGACTTGCTGTAAAAGCTTCATTAAAAGGAGATTTTGCCGTTATCCGTCCTCCAGGGCATCATGCCGGAAGAGAAACCGCCGCAGGGTTTTGTTTGTTCAACAACATTGCTATTGCTGCTCAGAAACTGGTAAACGAAGGGAAGAAAGTTTTTATACTTGATATTGACGGACATCATGGTAACGGCACACAGGATATTTTTTACGACAGTAAGGAAGTGCTGTTTTGTTCCATACATCAGGAAGGAGTATATCCGTATTCGGGCTTTGCTATCGAAACGGGCAAAGGAGAGGGGTTTGGTTATACGATGAATTTCCCGCTGGAGGCAGGAAGGGGAGACAAGGAGTTTTTGGACCGCGTGGACAAAGCAATTAAGCGGGCCATCGAGTTCGAACCTGATGTGATCGGAGTATCCGCCGGATTTGACGGTTATGAAAAAGACAGGCTACTGGGACTGAAATACACAAAACGCGGCTTTTATGAGTGTGCCTACCGGCTGAGTAAATCTTTTAAAAACAAAACCATATTCGCAGTGCTCGAAGGCGGTTATCATGATGATATCAGGCCTCTGGTGGAAAGTTTTATCGAGGGTATTGAAATTGGCGGCAGACCCCCCAAAGCTCGCTTTAACGAAGATATGGCAATTGGCTGATTTGTCTTAAAACTTTTGTTGCTTCCCTTCGTCAACCTGCCCGCAGCCTTCATTCCGGAAGGTAATTATAATCACTAATCACAATTTGTAGTTGGCTTCCCGCGAGTTTTTTTGTATCTTTATGGACGCAACCATTAATGATTCAATGTCATGTTTTACTTAATTATTCTTCATTTAAAGAAAAGAGCATTACTTGCTGTAGTGGCTTTTGTGCTGCTGCATTCAGTCCCCATTGCTCAGGGACAGGTTTTTAATTACACCAGGGCTGATGGCCTTACTTCTTCCGTAATAACATGTACGTATGTTGACGCCAAAGGCATTGTTTGGCTTGGGACAAACAACGGTTTGAATGCCTATGCTTCGGGAAAGTGGTACGCTATAACTTCCATTGAAGACAGCAAAACGGGAAAACAAGAGCCCATCGGGCGTGTAGAGACTATATTTGAAGACAGTAAGGGGAATATATGGGTGAGTGTAATGAATAAAATATTCCTGTACAGGAATAAATTCTGGACCGTCTTTTCCGAGTCGGAGATTGATGATTATGTAGTAAAAAGCTTTTACGAAGACCGACGTGGATGGGTTTGGGCGGCACTGGAGCGTTTTCAGGACTTTAAACATGTCTCTGAAATAACTTTTAATCTGCTGGGAGGTACGCTGCATATGTATGACGGCCTCAGCTGGTTTAAGTTTGATGAAGATGTGGCAGGCAACTTAGCAATCGACCCCGGCGAAGCACCTCAGTATTTCACCTCTCTTTTTCAGGATGATAAAGGAAATATCTGGGTCGGTTCGCTGAAAGGGGTGTATATGTTTGATGGTAAAAAATGGATCACCTTCGATGAGAAAGACCTCGTTTCCGAGAAAGTACGCAAATTAATGCTGGACAAAAATGGAACGGTTTGGGCTGCCACCGATTATGGGATCAGTTACAGGCAGGGCGATGAATGGATCGATCTGACGAAAAAGGAAGGACTGTGCGGTACGGGGGTGTACGATATCCGGGAAGATCCGCAGGGACGATTATGGGCTTTTACAAAAAACAATCATCGATTTGCAGGAGTCAGCATGATTGAACACGGAAAATGTACGCCCTTTGATAAGCACAAAACAAAACTGAAAGGAAGCATCGAACAAATTGTCTGGTATAAAGGTTCCGTTATGGCGATGGCCCGTGATGGTGTTTCCCTGTTTGATTCGGCAGGCAGGTGGCACGAATTTGATAACCGGGACGGTTTGCAGGATACCAGATATTATTTTTTGATGAAAGACATGTGGGAACGGATTTGGCTGGCAGGAGACAGGTCGTTGTACGAATTTCAGGAAGAAAAGTGGATACAGCTAAAAGAGTCCGCAGAATGGAAAGTAAGTGTTATGTACATAAGCCGTAACGGGGATGTGTGGATCGGTACAGAGAAAAAAGGAGTGTTCAGGTACCGGAAAGGCCAATGGCTGCACTATACAGAGGAAAACGAGCTTACAGAAAATTATGTGACAAAAATATTTGAAGATAATAAAAGTAATATTTGGGTAATAACAAGAAAAGGGGTCAATTGGATTGAAAATGCTCCTTAAATTGTACCCGATTGCATCTGTGTAAGCATAGATTTTAGCAACTTTTTTTAATTGAACATAGGAATTTCTATTTTTGCCGTCTGTATGACGAGGGTTGTTAAAATTAGTGTAGCGGCAATTGTCTGGACGCTGATCGTGTTCCTGGCAGTTTCGTGCAGTGTCGAAAAGAAGTTGGCCATGGACTTTGTTCAGTCCAATAACAGCCGGCATGTTCTTGTGTTCTCCACCGACCAGGTTTTTAAAGTAAATCAAAAGCGCGAGCTGCTGGATTCGCTGAAGATCACTGATGAATCGATATTCGACTCTGTTTTGTACGCAAATTCCGGATACCTTCAATACATTAACGATTCTTTGTTCCTTGCAAATTATGTGCTGGGGTATCTGAAAGAGATGGAAACCCTTGGATTTCATGTGTATAAGGAAAGCCAGACGCTGGAGTTTCTCAACCTTGATTCGAATGCGTATGTAGCGAACATTGCCCAGATTGAAATTGAAGAAACAATATATGATTACAGAGCCGGCGAAGAAATTTTTGGCGAATATTACTATTACGATTTTGAATTGAATGCCCTGATAGTTAACTCGTGGATTGAACTGAAAGAATACAACAAAACCGGAAACGGGGAGCAATTGTATTTTGCTACCGATATGATCACGGATGACTTCGATGGTGAATTTTATACAGATTTATTCGCCGGTGAAGTCCGGTTTGCCTATAATGTTGATACATTAGAAACAGAAGATCTGTACAACTTTGCTT
>QMPO01000223.1 GCA_003648625.1 Bacteroidota bacterium | reverse complement strand
TAACTGATTGATAACAATGTTTTAAATGAGTTTAAGGCTTGGCCATTTTCGATTGACTGGCGGGCTTTGCCGATGCATTCTTCCATCGACAGTGCCGGGTCGATGCAGCGGATGGCCAGGGCGGAATTAGCCACTACCACTTTTGTTTGCGGTCCGGTGGCTGTATTGCCCAATACGTTCATGAAAATGGCAGCTGCCTCTTCAATCGATTCACCGCCGGTGATCTCTTCCTGTTTTAATACCGGTAAACCCAGATTTTTGGGATTTATGATCTCTTCACGGGTGTTGGTAATCATCTTAAACGGGCCGGTCAATGATATTTCGTCATAACCATCCAATGCGTGGATGATGGTGTAATTTTTTTCCAAACCTTGATGGATGTATTGATACAACCGCATTACTTTCAGGTCATAAACACCTACAAACTGGTTTTGCGGCTGTGCCGGATTCACCAGCGGACCAAGCATGTTAAAGAAGGTTTTTACCCCCAACTCTTTGCGGATAGGTGCCACCGTTTTCATAGCCGGGTGGAACAGCGGAGCATGCAGAAAGGCGATATTGGCTTTGTTAAGTTGTTTTTTAAGCAGGTCTTCTTCATTCGTAAACCGGAAGCCAAAATGTTCCAGTACGTTGGACGAGCCACTTACAGACGACACTCCGTAGTTGCCATGCTTGGCCACCTTGTAGCCGGCGCCGGCCACTACGAAAGAAGATAAAGTAGAAATGTTGAACGTGTTTTTACCGTCACCGCCTGTCCCGCACAGGTCGATGGTGTTGAAATCCGAAAAATCCACTTTGACACACAGTTCAAGTAACGCCTCTCGAAATCCCTGCAGCTCTTCCACTGTTACCGAACGCATCAGAAAAACGGTGATAAAAGCCGCCACCTGTGCGCTGTTGTATTTGTCGCCCGCGATGTTAACAAGGATCTCCCGCGCCTGTGTCTTGTCGAGGTGTTGGTGTTCAAATAAGCGGTTGAGTATCTCTTTCATCGTTTATGCATTTAAAAAGTTGATGACCATCTGTTCGCCAAATTCAGTCAATATGGATTCGGGGTGGAACTGCACGCCCCGCACATCGTAATTTTTATGACGGATGGCCATGATCTCGTTATCTTCATCTACACAGGTCACTTCCAGTTCTTCGGGCAGCCCGTCCCTGTCAACAATCCACGAGTGATAACGGCCCGCTTCGAATTTGGCAGGAATATTTTTGAAAATTGCATCCCCTTTTTCGATTACCTGCATTTTGGTTTTTACGCCGTGGTACACCTGGTCGAGATTCTTCAGTTTGCCGCCATATACCTCACCAATAGCCTGCAGACCAAGGCAGACACCGAAGATCTTTTTGGTCGGTCCGTAGGATTCGATGATTTGTTTCAGCAATCCGGCTTCGTCGGGGATGCCAGGACCGGGCGAGAGGATGATGCCGTCATATGCGTCGATCTCTTCTAAGGTGATCTCATCATTCCTTTTTACGTCAAACGTACCCTCAAAATTTTCTTCTACTATTTGCACCAGGTTGTAAGTGAATGAGTCGTAATTGTCGATGATCAGTATTTTTTTCATTTTTATTCTTTTTTTTACCACAAAGGAGCACAAAGATTTGTTTCACAAAGAGCACGAAGTTTAGAGGATGACCCTTTTTATTCCATCTTTTAAGCGTTTCACATTGAAGTTTACCAATAAGCCCAGTTTGCAACCGGAAAGTTTCATGTAAGTTAATATTTGTGCCATGTGTATATCAGCTAAAGCATCCACAGATTTAATTTCCACTATTATCTTATGCTCAACCAACAAATCAACTCTGTATCCGATATCAAGTTTGACTTCTTCATAGATCAGCGGTAAGGGCTTTTGTTTTTGCACATTCAAGCCCGCTTTGTGAAGTTCATAATACAAGCATTCCTCATAAGAGCTTTCCAAAAGGCCGGGGCCCAATGCCGTATGAACCTTGAAAGAACTGTCTAAAATAGTTTTGAAGATTTTTTCTATGTCCATTTTTATTTTTTTTTCTTTGTGTTCCTTTGTGAATATCCTTTGTGTGCTTTGTGGTTAATTATATTTCATTAGCTATTTCAATCGCCTTGCGCAGGGCATCCGATTTGTTTTTCACTTCCTGCAGTTCGCTTTCCTCATCCGAGTGGATCACAATACCGGCCCCCGCCTGAAAATACAACGTATTATCGCGACTGAGGAATGAACGGATCAGGATGGCGTGGTTCAGCTCACCGTCGAGTTTCAGAAAGCCGATAGCCCCGCCATAAAAGCTCCTGTTCTCCTTCTCGTATTTATCAATTAACTCTAAAGCCCTGTATTTAGGGGCTCCGGAAAGCGTTCCTGCCGGGAAAGTATCGGCAAAAATGCGTAGCCCTTTGCTGTCTTCCCGCAACTTACCTTCCACTTTCGAAACCAGGTGAATCACATGGCTGAAAAACTGAATCTCCTTGAATGTTTCTACATGTACCTTTTGCGTATTCCGGCTCAGGTCATTGCGGGCGAGATCCACCAGCATCACATGTTCCGAATTTTCTTTGGGGTCTTCGAATAGCCTCAAAGCCGCCTGTCTGTCAGATTCATCATCTCCGGTGCGGCGGTAAGTTCCGGCAATGGGGTGAATTTGTGCTTTGTCATCTTTAATGATCAGTTGCGCTTCGGGTGAAGATCCGAAGATGCGGAAACTGCCGTAATCGAAATAGAACAGATAAGGTGACGGATTGACAGATCGCAGTGCGCGGTACACATTAAAATCATCGCCACGGTACTTTCGGGCAAACCTTTTAGAAAGAACCAGCTGAAACACATCGCCACGCTGGCAATGGTGTCTGGCTTTCTTTACCAGTTCCTTAAATTCGTCATCGCTAATTGATGAGGTTTCGTTGTCAATTGCTTTGAAACTAAAAGCAGGATAGTCGTTGTTTTTCAGCAAAACCTCTATCTCTTCAAATCCCGACTTGGTTTTACCTGTTTTGTTCAGAATGATAAAAAGCTCATTATTGAAGTGATTGATAACGATCACGATGCGGAAGAGAGAATAGTGCATTTCAGGGATCAGGAGTGTTCGCTTCTCCTTGTCGAATTCAATATTTTCAAAATAAGGAATAGCATCGAAGGTTGTGTAACCGAAAAAGCCACCATATTTTAAAGCCGTATCATCACCGGCCATATGGATGCTTTCGGTGAACGCCTGCAATTTATCCACAACACTCTGCCTATCCGAAGAAATGTCTTCTGTATGTTGAAATCCATCACCGGAAAATTCCAGTTGTTCATCTTCGATTTTAAAACTGATTATCGGATCGAAACACAGGAACGAAAGGGAGTTTTCCCTGCTCCGGTAATCGGAACTTTCCAGCAGCAATCCACCGCTGAACCTGTCCCTCATTTTCAGGTAAAGCCCAACCGGTGTAATCATATCGGAAAGGTACTTTTTACTTTGCGCTTTGACGGTTATCTTTTTTTTCATTGTCATTAGTAGCATAAAAAAAACGGCCTGCCGTGAGTTCGACAAGCCGTTTTTAAGTTTTTTAAATACAGGGTTAGCCTTTCTCACAACTCTTGCGTGAAAAGTACCACCACCATATTTTATTTGTTGTTAAAATCATTTCTTACTGATTGATGGGTACAAATGTAAATAAAATTATGAAATTCAAAAATATCGTTGTTTTTTTATTCCGACTTTTTGATATGACCATTTACTCCCGGTTCTCCGTTCATAATAGTCGTCTGTTTGCTTATGGATTCTTCGTGTATGGCTTTGAATATTTTTGATGTAAACCGGTCGCTGAGGTTTCTTTTTCTCCCTTTTTTCAAGCTGTTACCTACTACTTCTTCCCATCTGCTCGGCTGCAAAATGGTCATATTTGCCCTCTTTTTATATTTACCTATGGCCTCCGCGGTTTCCATTCTTTTCTGTAAAATATCCAGCAGTTCGTTATCGTATTTATCAATTTTAAATCGCAGATCTTCCAGTGTATCGTAATTGATGCCTTCCGGCTTTACCTGGCGCAGCACAAGACTTTCGGTGATTACCTGCAACGAAGCGGCACTCACCTGTTGACGTGCATCGCTCCATGCATTATCGGGGTCGGGATGCGATTCAATCATCAATCCGTCATAGTTAAGGTCCATCGCTTTTTGTGAAATGCTTTGCAGCAGTTCTCTTTTACCACCTATATGACTTGGGTCGCATAAGATGGGCAGGTCGGGGAGTCTTCTTTTCAGTTCAATCGGTATTTGCCACGAAGGTGGATTGCGGTAGATGCTGTGGTCGAAACCGGAAAAGCCGCGGTGTATGGCACCGATACGTGTGATACCTGCTTTTTGTAAACGTTCGATGGCACCCAGCCACAGGTCAGCATCGGGATTTACAGGGTTTTTTACGAGAACCGGAATGTCCATGCCATGCAGTGCATCGGCGATTTCCTGTATAGCAAATGGATTGGCTGTTGTACGTGCTCCGATCCATAAAATATCGATACCAGCACGCAAAGCTTCGTACACATGTTTTACGTTGGCCACTTCCGTGCTGATGAGCATACCGGTTTCTTTTTTCACTTTTTGAAGCCATTTTAATCCTATGCTACCGACACCTTCAAACGAATCGGGCCGGGTGCGCGGTTTCCAGATGCCTGCCCGGAAAACTTCAATTCCAATTTTTCTCAATTCATGTGCCGATGCCAGTGTCTGTTCTTCCGTTTCGGCACTGCACGGGCCGGCGATCAGGAATGGTTTTTCCGTATTGACGATTTCCCAATCGGCAAGCTTCTTTATGGCTAATTGTACTTCCATGATTCCCTGTTTTTATGATAAGACTTTTTTAATTTTATTTGATTCTGTAATTAAATGACTGATTGTTGATTTATCATTTTTTTCAATGGCTTTCCTGAACTGCTGTAACTTGTCAATGTAGGTATCCAGTACCGTTACTACATTATCGGCATTTTGGGCAAATATGGGTGTCCACATATCCGCCGAGCTTTTTGCCAGGCGCACGGTTGAATCAAATCCTCCGCTGGCCAGGTCAAAAATGTTTTTTTCGTTCCGTTCCTTGTC
>QMPO01000222.1 GCA_003648625.1 Bacteroidota bacterium | reverse complement strand
GTTAATTTAACACCCAACTTTTCCAGGTGTAAACGGGCAACTTCTTCATCCAGATGCTTGGGCAGACGGTAAACGTCAATTTTGTAATCATCTCTGTTTTTCCAGAGATCAAGTTGTGCCAGTGTCTGGTTGGTAAATGAATTACTCATTACAAAGGAAGGGTGACCCGTGGCACAACCCAGGTTCACCAGGCGGCCTTCAGCAAGCATGTAAATTGTGTGTCCTTCGGGAAAGATGTACTTATCTACCTGCGGTTTGATGTTTATCTTTTTTATTCCCGGATATGCTTCCAGTTGTGCCACCTGAATTTCGTTGTCGAAATGTCCGATATTACAAACAATTGATTCGGTTTTCATCTGTGCCATATGGTCAACAGTGATGACGTCTTTATTTCCCGTAGTTGTTACAAAAACATTTCCTTCTTTAACGGCATCTTCCATTGTCATCACCTGGAAACCTTCCATAGAGGCCTGTAAAGCACAAATTGGATCGATCTCCGTAACAATAACACGGGCACCGTACGATTTCATCGATTTGGCCGAACCTTTACCTACATCACCGTATCCGGCAACAACCACTACTTTTCCGGCAAGCATCACATCGGTAGCCCGTTTGATACCATCAGCCAGCGATTCGCGACAGCCGTACAGGTTGTCAAATTTTGATTTGGTCACCGAGTCATTCACGTTAACGGCCGGTACCAGCAATTCACCGTCTTCCAGCATCTGGTACAACCGGTGTACACCTGTTGTTGTCTCTTCCGAAACTCCTCTCCAGTTAGCTACAGCCTTATGCCAGTATTGAGGATCTTCGGCCAGCGTTCTTTTCAGCAGGTTTAAAACCTCTGCTTCTTCCTCACTCGAAGGTTTAACGTCGATAATTGATGGCTTATCTTCTGCGGCTACTCCTTTATGTAACAGTAAGGTAGCATCACCACCATCGTCAACAATCAGGTCGGGTCCAACACCGTCACCATGCGAAAGTGCCTGTTTGGTACACCACCAGTATTCTTTCAGTGTTTCCCCTTTCCAGGCAAATACAGATGTTCCCTGAAGATTATCCACCGTTCCGTTTTTACCGACAACGACAGCTGCGGCAGCATGATCCTGTGTTGAGAATATGTTGCAACTTGCCCAGCGTACATCGGCTCCTAATTCGGTTAATGTTTCAATCAACACCGCCGTTTGGATGGTCATGTGCAGCGACCCGGTGATTTTTGCCCCTTTCAATGGCTTTTCAGCTGAATATTTTTCGCGTATGGCCATTAAGCCCGGCATTTCCTGCTCGGCAATATCTATTTCTTTTCTCCCCCACTCCGCTAGTGAAAGATCGGCTACTTTGTATTGTAGTTTTTGTTTTACAGCAACTTCTGACATAATTATTTTATCATTAATATTTTTTAAAATCGGGCTGCAAAGATAATTGAAATTTCCTTTTGAAGTATAGTGTAACGAACACTTCCTTATCGCCGGCACGATTGTTGTAAAATTCGACACAAACCTTAAAATTTTAAACTCATGAAAAAGATCATCACCACATTATCCATAACACTGTTTATTTTTACGGGAACAGTAATCCTTGCCCAACCCCAGGGAAAACAGGTATATAATGTATTCAGGGGCTATTACGAGGACAATATAAAACCTGAACTCCTCCGACAGCAGGATAAATTTATGAATGTATTAACCGATGAAGAAAAATCGGAATTACTTAAAATTAAAACCGACTGGAAAACGGTGCACGAAAACATGAAAGGCACAGTTGCACCTGCCGACAGAAAAAATACACAAAAAACACATTTTGCCGCTTTTAACAGCCGGGTCGAAAAAATTGTTGATGCACACCATGAAATGAAAGAACAATACATCAAAGAGATGACCCCTAAAAAAGAACAATGGCAAAAAGATATGAATGCCATTCGCGAAGAAAACGACATGCCCGAAAACAGCAAAAAAACATATCTTGACAGGGTGGACGATCCGACTTTTATTCTGATGTGGGACCCTGATAAAATGTACGCCAAAAAACCCATGGTACTGGGTATGAATCAGCAAAAGATGAAAACCGGGGAACCCATAAAACCGGGTATCACTATCTTCCCTCAACCTGCCAAAACAACCATAACAATAAAAATTACAGGTGTTAAAGACAAAAAGGTAACAGCCGCCGTTTACGACGCCAGCGGAGAAAAAATAAAGGAGCTTTTCGATGCCGGGTCCTCTCTGCCGGTTCTAAGCTTTTCTTTGGATGTTTCCGGATGGGAGAACGGTATATACACCGTTAAGACTTTGTTTGGTAACCGGAATATGACTATGGACTTTGAAGTGGTAAAATAAATGTTCCATATTCAATTCTGATATCTTTCGCACGTCCATTAAAAAAAAGTATATTTTTGTTTCATAATTCAAATCCGTTGCGGGCAATCGCCGGCTGGTTTTTTGATTTATAAAGAAGGGTGGAGAGATTAGGCTCTGCGAAGCCCTGGCAACCTTCCCGCACGGGAAAAGGTGCCAAGACCTAACCCTGCTTCGGCAGGGAAATGATAAATTAAGAGTTAACTTGAAGTTTAAAGTCTAAAGTTTAATGTTTAAAGTTAAGTAATTTAGCTAATTTAGAATAAGTAGTTAATTATGGCAACGATTAGAAGATTTGAAGATGTTGAAGCATGGAAAAAATCACGTGTAATAAGCAGCGAAGTAAATAAGATTACAAAATATCCAAATTTCAGAGATGATGCCGACCTTAAAAGGCAATTGAAAAAAAGTGCAGGATCAATTATGGATAACATTGCCGAAGGTTTTGAACGGGGAGGTAAAAATGAGTTTATCCAGTTTTTGAGTATATCAAAAGGTTCTGCCGGAGAAATAAGATCACAGTTTTATCGTTCACTAGATCAGAAATTTATCTCGGACGAAAAATTTCAGGAACTATACGATATGGCGGAAGAAATAGGGAAAATGATAGACGGATTAATTTCATATTTGCGGGGGTCGGACTACCGTGGTACGAAATACAAAAAATAAAATATGAGTTCAAATCATCTTGTTATAACAAAATCCCAACTTTAAACATTAAACTTTAAACTGATAATATGAACCCCGATATAAAGAAAGAGCTCCTCCACCGTATTCTCGTCCTCGACGGCGCTATGGGCACAATGATCCAGCGGTATCAACTGGAGGAAAAAGATTATCGGGGAGAACAGTTCAAAAATGTAAAACAACTGCTTAAAGGTAACAATGATCTGCTGAACATTACCCAGCCACATATCATCCGTGAAATTCACGAGGCATATCTGGAAGCCGGAGCCGACATTATCGAAACCAATACGTTCAACGGAACGCGTATCTCGCAAAGCGATTACGGCCTGGAAGAATATGTTTATGAAATTAACTTGAGGGCAGCACAGATAGCCCGTGAGGCTGCTGATAAATTCACCAGCGTAAACCCTGACAAACCCCGTTTTGTGGCCGGTGCCATGGGACCTACAAACAAAACCGCCTCCATGTCGCCCGAAGTAGGCGATCCGGGCTATCGGAATATATCATTCGATGAGTTATGCGCCAATTATTATGAACAGGCATCCGCACTGCTGGAAGGCGGCGCCGACATCCTGCTGGTGGAAACTATTTTCGACACGCTGAACGCCAAAGCCGCTTTGTTTGCTATCAACAGTTTGATAAAAGAAAAAGGTGAGAAGATCCCGGTTATGGTATCGGGCACGATTGCCGATGCCAGCGGACGCACTCTTTCAGGACAAACACTGGAAGCTTTCTTCACTTCCATTTCCCATATTGATTTGCTGAGTGTAGGGCTGAATTGCTCGCTGGGCGCTGAACAGATACGACCTCATCTGGAAGAACTGGCAAAGATCGCTCCTTTTAATGTAAGCGTTTACCCTAATGCCGGTCTGCCCAACCAATTCGGCGAATATGATGAAACACCGGAGCAAACGAGCAAGTACATGCACGATTTCATCGACCATCAATTTGTAAATATTGTTGGCGGTTGCTGCGGAACCACACCTGAGCACATCCGCGAAATTGCCCGGCAGGCAGCACACGGACAAAGACGCCGGATTCCTCAAAAACCACACATTACAGAAATCAGCGGGCTGGAGCCACTGAAAATTGACAAAGCAAAGAATTTTGTCAATATCGGCGAACGTACCAACGTAAGCGGTTCCCGTAAATTTGCCCGGCTGATCCGTGAAGGAAAATACGAAGAAGCACTGAGCATAGCAAGAAGCCAGGTGGAAGGCGGCGCGCAGATACTGGACGTTAACCTGGACGATGGTATGCTGGATGCTGAAAAGGAGATGGTCAAATTTCTGAACATGCTGGCTTCCGAGCCTGAAATTGCCCGGTTGCCCATTATGATCGATTCATCGCGATGGGAGGTGATCGAAGCCGGTTTGAAATGTGTACAGGGAAAATGCATTGTCAACTCTGTGAGCCTGAAAAACGGGGAAAAAGATTTTATTGAAAAAGCCGGAAAAGTAAGGGACTATGGTGCTGCTGTTGTTGTAATGGCTTTTGACGAACAGGGGCAGGCCTCCACCTATGAACGGCGGATAAAGATCTGTGAAAGGGCTTATAAAATCCTTACGGAAAAAGTGAATTTCCCGCCCGAAGATATCATTTTTGATCCCAACATACTGGCAATTGGAACCGGTATTGCCGAGCATAACAATTATGCTGTCGATTTTATCAAAGCCACAAAATGGATCAAAGAGAACCTGCCTTATGTGCGGGTCAGCGGTGGTGTCAGCAATCTGTCGTTTGCTTTCCGTGGCAACGACACGGTGCGTGAAGCCATGCATTCGGTGTTCCTGTATCATGCCATTAAAGCAGGTATGGATATGGGGATTGTCAATCCCGGTATGTTGCAGATTTATGATGAAATACTTCCTGAATTAAAAGTTTTGGTAGAAGATGTGGTTCTTAACCGCCGGAAAGATGCAACCGAACGTTTGCTGGCTTATGCCGAAACCATTCAAAAAGACGGAACAAAGCGGGTAATAAAAGAAGATGAATGGCGTAAGCTGCCCGTAGGAAAACGCCTGGAACATGCC
>QMPO01000221.1 GCA_003648625.1 Bacteroidota bacterium | reverse complement strand
CTTTGGTTTCTCAAAGGAGATACTAATGTGAAATATTTGCAGGATCACGGTGTGCGTATTTGGAATGAATGGGCGGATAAAAGTGGCGATCTTGGCCCTGTGTACGGAGCCCAGTGGCGTGACTGGAATGGAGATAATATAGATCAGATCAGTGGTGTTATCGAGCAGATAAAAAACAACCCCGACAGCCGCAGGATGATCGTTACTGCGTGGAATCCCAGCGTGTTACCTCAGGCAGGTAAAACATTTGCTGAAAACGTGGCGATGGGTAATGCTGCTTTACCTCCATGTCATGCATGGTTCCAGTTTTATGTGGCTGACGGAAAGTTGTCTCTGCAAATGTACCAGCGGAGCGCTGATGTTTTTCTTGGGGTTCCGTTTAACATTGCCTCGTATGCTCTTTTATTGATGATGATAGCACAGGTAACCGGTTTGGAGCCGGGTGAATTTGTACATACATTTGGCGATGCCCATATTTACCTGAATCATCTGGAGCAGGTAAAGTTGCAGCTGACCCGCGAACCCCGGACATTACCGGTTATGAAAATCAACCCGGACGTGAAAGATATTTTTGATTTTCAATTTGAAGATTTTACGCTGGAAGGATATGATCCGCATCCACACATAAAAGGAGAGATATCGGTATAATATTACGAATGAAATAATGATAATTTAGATTAATTTAAGAATGAATATTTCAATTATCGTAGCCATAGCCGCTAATAATGCCATAGGGAAAGACAATGATTTACTGTGGCATATTTCAAAAGATCTGAAGCGTTTCAAAAAGCTAACGGATGGCCATTTTATTGTTATGGGTAAAAGGACTTATTTTTCACTACCTAAAAGACCTTTACCAAATCGTACCAATATGGTGATTACTGATGTGCCTGGTGAGCAGATTGATGATTGTCTGATGGCTTATTCCATAGAGGATGCCATCGAAAAGATGGACCGGGAAAGCGAAAATTTTATCATTGGTGGTGGCTCAATATACAGACAGTTTATACCTTATGCCGATAAATTATACATTACGCGGGTATTCAAAGAGTTTGAGGCCGACACTTTTTTTCCTGAAATACCGTTAAATGAGTGGAAACTCACTGAAAAACAAGTTGTGAATGACGACCCGCAAAACGATTTTACCTATTCATTCGAAATTTATGAACGCAAAAAGAAATAGCTACTATTTATTAATGGCATTGGCTGTTATTCTGGTGATGTTTTCCTCCTGCGGCAAGGAGAACCAGCAGATCGACTATAACGTGGGTGTACTGGCTTCGCAGGAGTATGTGCAATCGCAGCAAATGATGGACCTGCTGTTGAATACGTACTTTAAGAGTATCACCGACTCGTTATTGATTGTTGACTATTCAAGTTCGGTTGACGGGGCAACGGTTACATACCGTAACACGCCCGGGGAAACAATTATTATTAACTACCCTTTATGGGGCTGTGAAGATGAGTGCGGCCACAACAGGGCGGGAAAGATAACCGCTGTTGCACATCCCGGATTTTATGATTCACTTGCCGTTATTAATTTATCTTTTGATGAATTCAGATACGATGGAGACACTCTTCTTGTAAACGGGTTCACAATTACAAATAAGGGTAAAACAGACGGTTTGAATGATGCGTATGCCGTAAAAGCACAGTCGGTACAGAGGATATATGCAGATACGATGGGAGGGGGTACGCACTTTAGTATGGATCAAATCTTTGTACGGGAAAAAGATCCAGCTACCATTTACCACAGTACAAAGGACAGGTTTATGATATCAGGAACAATAAAAGGTGTGTCAAGTACAGGATATAGTTACATGGCACATGTAGAAACGGAAGGGTACATACTTGACCAGTTCTCGTGCAATTGGGCAAAACTCGGGCCGGCGTTGTTGAGTCTTGAATCACAGGTTTACAGTACGTTTATTTTATTTCCGGGTGCTGATACATGTGCTAACAGGTATGTAGTTGACATTGAGGGTAACAGTTTTTATTTTTTGTTCGATTAATCTCCCCGGGTTAGCAATTCGGTAATTTTAGTCTTCATTGATTCAAATTCTTTTTTGTCGTAGAGGCGGGTTAAAAAAACAATCTTCCCTTCTTTATCAATAACCACATTGCGTGTGACGCCGCTTTTTTTATGAGCAAACAGGGCGAATATATCCGCATTGGGATCAAGAGCCATGGGATAAGTGATCTTCATTTGTTTTTTGAAAGCTATTATATTTTCCAGCGGTTCATCATAATCTATCCCGATCAGGATAAAATCCTTGTCTTTGTTGGGCAGCCACACTTCTTTTTCCAGATGGGGCATCTCTTTCCTGCATACCGAACACCAGCTGGCGGTGAACTGAAGAACAACTATTTTTCCGCGTAATTCGCTTAGAGATAGCGAGTCGCCGTTATCCAGTATCATACTGAATTCCGGTGCCTGTTCACCCGTATTTACGATGTAACCGCGGTTCTCATAAGTCTTCTGATTTGAATCGCATTGTTGAAATGAAAGAGCTGCCAGTACAAAACAGATCGGAATGAAAACGCCGCTTAATTTATTTTTTTGTAAAAAGTTGAAAGAACAGGTTTTCATCGCCATAAAAATAAATCAGGTTTTTCTTTTTTTCTTTTTTGCTGCGGGGAACAAAATATTGTTCAATATCAGGCGGTATCCTGCCGAGTTGGGATATAAATTCAAATCGGTAGGCGGGTCGCCGATACGGTGCTGATAATCTTCCGGGTCGTGCCCCCCGTAAAAAGTCCAGAAACCTTTTCCAAATTCACCGTGAATGTACCGGGCTTCATTGGCAGGTTTGTTTTCGCCCATGATAATTACATTTGGCTTTATCAGATCTTCATTAAATGCTGTTGTCTGACCCATAAATCCTTTAATGATCCGCTGATGATTCTGGCACAGCATGGTAGGAATATGATCCCATTTGGCTGAAAACTCAAACAAAGCAAAATAATCGTTTTTTTCTTTAATGGTTCTTGGGCGAGTCATCGTTACATCAATATTTGATATTTCGTACACAGCCGGGTTGGTTATAAGTGAGAAATTACGAAAAGCAAGACAGTTATCGTAATTTAGTTTGTTCTGTGCATCAGGGTCCATGGGATCGCCGTCAAACATTACATCACAAATATCTACCTGGTCAGCTGCCATCGCAACGTCATAACTGTCGGTAGCCGAACACATGGCAAACAGATAACCTCCCCCCAATACAAAATCTCTTATTTTTTTAGCCACGGCCAGTTTCAGATCGGAAACCTTCTGAAAGCCCAGTTTATGTGCCATTTCCTCGTTGACACGTACATCTTCCTTATACCAGGCATAGTTCCGGTAATTGGCCCAGAATTTCCCGTACTGGCCTGTGAAATCTTCATGGTGCAAATGCAACCAGTCGTAAGTGGGCAGTAATCCGCTCAGCACTTCTTCGTCATAGATCACGTCATACGGTATCTCTGCATAAGTAAGTGCCAGGGTAACCGCATCATCCCACGGTTGTTTGTTTTTTGGCGAGTATACGGCAATACGTGGCACCTTGTGCAACTCCATTACGTCCATATTTACGTCAGGCTCTGCTATTTGCTGCTGAATAGTAGCTGCCTGCACTTCGGTGATTACCTGGTAGGTAACATTGCGTATGATGCATTCATCTTCAAATACTTTCCTGTATTCGATAAGATAACTACCCCCCCTGTAATTCAACAACCATTTTATATCGATCCCCTGTTCCAGCACCCAGTAAGCTATTCCGTATGCTTTCAGGTGGTTACTTTGCGCATTATCCATGGGTATGAGCAACTGTGTTGCCTGAACAGGACGGGAAAGAATCAAGGCAGTGGTAACAAAAAATACAAGCCTCAAAAATTTCATTTGTTTCAAATTTATCTGTGTTAGGTTACCAGTTTCAATTAACTCAATTGCATGCAAATATAGTTTGAATACAATTAACGAATAAGCTGTTAAAAATATTTAACAGTTTATATAATAAGTTCGCAGAACTTGATATTTTTGCAGCCAATTGTAATAATTTGAAAATGAAAAAGACAGCTCTGAATACCATGCACCATTCAATGGGGGCAAAAATGGTTGAATTTGCCGGGTTCGAAATGCCTGTGCAGTTTGAAGGTATTAACGCAGAACATGAAACTGTGCGCACCGGCATAGGTGTGTTTGATGTTTCTCACATGGGTGAATTTTGGGTAGAAGGTCCGAACGCTTTTAACCTGGTTCAGAAAATAACCACTAATGATGTGGCTGCTTTGGTGGATGGTAAGGTGCAATACAGTTGCTTCCCGAATGGTAACGGTGGCATTGTTGACGACCTTCTGGTGTACCGTTTTAATGCCGAAAAGTATTTACTGGTAGTAAACGCTTCCAACATAGAGAAGGACTGGGCGCATGTAAACAAACACAATACAACCGGGGCTGTGCTAATAAATGCTTCGGACAATATATCACAACTGGCAGTGCAGGGGCCGCTGGCTTTGAAGGCAATGCAAAAACTCACAAAGGAGCCTGTTGAAGATATGGCGTATTATACCTTTAAAGTCCTGGAATTTGCCGGTATTAAGGATGTGATCTTTTCTACCACAGGCTATACTGGATCGGGAGGGTGTGAAATATATATGCCTAATGAGCATGCCGAAGTTATTTACAAAGCAGTGCTTGAAGCTGGTGAGGAATTTGGCATCAAACCCATCGGACTGGGTGCACGAGACACCCTAAGGCTGGAATCGGGATTTTGCCTTTATGGAAACGATATTGATGATACGACATCACCCATAGCTGCAGGGCTGGGCTGGATAACAAAATTTACGGACGGTAATGATTTTATTGACAGAGATGTTTTTGCCGCACAAAAAGAAAACGGTGTGCCACGCCGGTTGAAAGGATTTGTTATGGAAGACCGTGCCATTCCCAGGCAGCATTATGAAGTAGTGGATGCAGACGGCCAGGTGATTGGCGAAGTTACTTCCGGAACCATGTCGCCTATGCTCAAAAAAGGTATCGGGATGGCTTACCTTGATAAACCTTATTGGAAAGAAGGATCGGAGATCTATATTAAAG
>QMPO01000220.1 GCA_003648625.1 Bacteroidota bacterium | reverse complement strand
TTTAGCAATTTTTTCAGCAGTGGCGGCATTTTTTGCATCCTTTTTTTTGCTGTAGAAAAAAAGGATGAGCCAGCCCGGCTTGAGGGCATTACTAAATTATATTTATTTAGGACAGTATTGATTTGAAAACAATCCGCTTATAATTTTAGTTGTTTATCAGCCAAAATCACCAGTTTGTATATTATCATGCACATTCCTTGATTACCTAACGCTTTTCAAGTAGTTTTGTACTGATGTAATCTTAAGAAAATAATTATGCGGAAAATAATAGTAATCTTCACGTTTTTTGTATTAGCTTCTGTAACCATGCAGGCACAGAGCTTGCGCGCGTATATGTCGTATGCTACGTTCACCACGCCCGACAATCAACCTTATATCGAAACCTATTTAACCATTCAGAACAGCAGCATTATGCAAATGCCGACGGATGATGGCGGGTACAGTGGGAAACTCAATGTGCAGATCATTTTCCGCCGTAACGATACCATTGTTAATTACGGTAAATATGACCTTACGGGTCCAATAGCAGAAGATACAATAAACAATGCCCTTACCTTTCTTGATGTTCAGCGATACGCCCTGCCGGAGGGAACCTATGATCTGGAATTGACCCTGGACGATGTAAACGATAAGAGCGATCCGATAGTAAGTCATACCACTTTTCTTATCGATTTTCCGCACGACAGCACATCTGTTTCTGATATTGAATTCCTGAAATCATACGAAAAAAAGGAAGGCACGGGTGTGTTGGAAAAAAACGGGTATGCCGTATTACCATATGTGTTCAATAACTTCCCTCAGGAAGAAAAGGAGTTGAAATTTTATGCTGAGATTTATCATGCCGACAAAGAAGCCGGCGATGATGCGTACATGGTATATACCTACATCAGACCTTTTGAGGTGGACACAAAACTGGAGAATTTCTTTTTTATGCGAAGAACAAAAGCCGAACCCATAAACATCTTGTTGCATACGATAGATATCAGCAAGCTGGCAACTGGCAACTACCTGCTGGTGGTCGAAGCACGTAACCGTAAGAATGAACTGATGGCTTCCAAAGAACTGTTTTTCTTCAGGAGCAACCCCGAGGTACAGTTCAACACCACAAATATAATGATAGCGGATGTCTCCAATACATTTGTCGAATCCATCGATAACAGAGACTCCCTGCTTCTGTACATTGATTACCTGTATCCGATTTCCACCTCTTCAGAAAAAATGTATGTCAAATCAATGATCAAAACGGCTGACGTGCAGGCTCTACAAAAGTATTTCTATAATTTCTGGCAGGAGCGTAATAATACGGATCCCGAGATTGCCTGGTTAAATTATTTACAACGTGTGAAAGAAGCCAATTATAATTTTAAAACCGTATCGGTGGCCGGATACCGGTCTGATCGGGGACGTGTTTATCTGCAGTATGGAAAGCCCAATGTGATTGCAGAAAGTTACAATGAACCGGCTGCATATCCGTATGTTATATGGCATTACTATCAACTTAACGGCCAGCACGACAAGAAGTTTGTTTTTTACACACAGGATATAGCTACAAACGATTTTCAGCTGCTTCATTCAAATGTTGTGGGTGAGTTAGCTAACTATCACTGGCAAAGAAATGTGTACCGGAGAACATGGGATACTTATTCGATCGATGATATGATCGTTCCTAATTCATACGGGAGTTTTGCCACCGATTATTATATCCAGCCAAGATAGCTGACACACATGCAGGAACGGGAAATTCTTATTTTCGTTTACCTTTGCATGAAAGAGTAATAAAAGTCATTCGCCCGGAAATCCATAATCAGTGAAAAAAGTAGCTGTTGTCATATTGAATTACAATGGGATAAGCTTTCTGGAAAAGTTTTTACCCGGAGTATTGGAAAAAACTTGTGCTGATGCGGAGGTTTGGGTAGCCGACAACAACTCGCTGGATGGCTCAGTGGACTTTCTCCGCGAGCATTTCCCTGAAGTGCGTTATATTGAAAATAAGTATAATGGCGGGTTTGCTACGGGTTATAACATGGCACTGAGTAAGATAGACGCTGATTACTATGTATTGCTGAACTCGGACATTGAGGTGACTGACAACTGGATCAATCCGGTGATCGAACTTATGGAGTCGGATCCGAAAGTTGCCGTTTGCCAGCCCAAGATACGATCGTATTACGAAAGGAATAAATTTGAATATGCCGGTGCCAGTGGCGGATTCATCGACAAGTACGGCTATCCGTTTTGCCGGGGCAGAATTTTCCAGTCGCTGGAAGAAGACAAGGGGCAATACGATGACGCCATTGAGGTATTTTGGGCTACCGGTGCCTGTATGTTTGTGAAAGCAGAACTGTACCATGAGTTTGGTGGCTTAGACGGCGATTTTTTTGCTCATATGGAAGAAATTGATTTTTGCTGGCGCCTGAAGAATGAAGGGTACAAGGTCATGGTGTGCCCGGCATCAGAGGTATTCCATGTTGGTGGCGGAACATTACCAAAAAAGTCGGCAAGGAAAACTTATTTGAATTTCAGGAATAACTTCTCATTGTTGTACAAGAATCTGCCAAAAAACAGCTTGTTTTTTACTTTTTTGGTACGCTTGCTGCTGGATGGTGTTGCCGGACTGAAATTTCTGATTGAAGGCGACTTTCTCGATTTTACGGCCGTCATTGAAGCCCACCTCTATTTTTACCGTAATCTTGGAAAACTGAGAAAAAAACGAAAGCAAATCAATCAAAAGAAAGTAAGCCAGATGTACAGGGGTAATATCGTATTTGCCCATTATATCAGGGGAAAGAAAAAGTTTTCCGAACTAAATGGTTCTAAATTCAGCTAAGGTTTTTTCAGGTATTCCAACGCCAGCCGATACGAGTCCAGGCCAAATCCGGTGATCGTTCCTACACATTCAGGGGCAATATAGGATACATGACGGTACTCTTCACGTGCAAGGATGTTCGAAATGTGTACTTCAATAACCGGCGTATCAATAGCTTTTATGGCATCAGCAATAGCCACGGAAGTATGCGTATAAGCTCCTGCATTTAATATGATCACATTGTATTCCAGGTTGGCTTCCTGCAGTTTGTCGATAAGTTCCCCCTCAATATTCGACTGATAACATCCTATTTCATGATGGGGAAATTTGGTTTGTAATTCATCAAGGTATTCATCAAATGTCATGTTACCGTAAATGTCGGTCTCGCGCTCACCGAGTAAATTCAAATTAGGCCCGTTGATGATCAGTACTTTCATGTTATAGTCGAGATATTATTTAATTTTACAAAAGTAATAATTGTTGATTATGAACAAACTGTCCGGACAATTTATATCGGCGATACACGATTATCAATACCTGATGGAACGTCACTACGCGGAAAAATCAACACTGAAACTGGTTTCCGACAGGTATGCTTTATCCGGTGAAGAGCGGAGTGTGCTGTTCCGTGGTGTAATAACAAAAGAAGTAGTGAAAAAAAGAAAAAACAAGTTGATTGCACGTCCCGAGTCAGGTAGCTCTTTTATTATCGACGGGTATAATGTGATCAGGACTGTAGGAAGTTATTTAACCGGAAACCTGGTTTTTGTGGCCATGGACGGATTTATACGTGATGTTTCTGAGATTCATAAAAAATCGGTAAAGGATGACATCGTATTCAGGGCAGTTGACTTGATTTTAGTAACGTTAAAAAGTTTGCAGCCCATAAATGTTTTATTTTATTTGGACATGCCGGTCAGTAAAAGTGGCGAATTGGCCGATTACATCAGCCGGTCATTATCCAGCCAGGAACTTACCGGAAACGCTGAAACAGTGCATTCACCTGATCATCACCTGAAAAAAGCCGAAATGGGCATTGTTTGCACCTCCGATTCTGTAATTATTGACGAATGCCATCTTTCTGTTTTTGATCTGGCCCGCCGGACTTTGGATTTGCATTTTTCTCCGGAATTTATCTGCTTAACAGATAGCACATAAAAATCTTTTTTATACCTTTGGAACATCAAATAGGGGTGCCTTATAACGAAGGGCTGAGATCACACCCTCTGAACCTGATCCGGGTAATGCCGGCGAAGGGAGAGTGTTCATTTGATCCAACCTGCTTTCCTCATTTGACTTAATGAATTGATGCAGCCTGGCTGCGGTGATTTATTAAAGCATTGAGATCAATGAAGAGATATAACACATAAAAAGAAACAGGATGCCTGGCAGGGTTTTGCTATTAATTATTTTTCCCCTGGCCTTCCGGTCGTCCGGAAATATAAAGATAATCTAAACAGTCATGAAAAAGAAAAATATACTGACCTTTTTATCCTTGTTATTTACCCTATCTGCCTTTGCTCAGTATCAGATTTCGGGAACTGTTACAAACAAGGATAACGGAGAAGGGTTGCCGGGAGCCAATATAAGCCTTAAGGAAACAGGTATTGTTGTAGTTTCCGGAAAGAATGGATCCTTTTCTATCAACGATTTGAAACCGGGAACATACACCGTTAAAGCTGATTATATCGGTTTTGTATCGTGGGAAAAGAAGGTAACCGTGCATACCGATGTGCAACTTGATATGCAGCTTGAACCCAGAGTGTTTCTGGCGGAAGAGGTGATTATCACAGCGACAAAAGCACACGAAAAAACACCATTGACTTTTACCAACCTGGATGAAGATCAGATCAATAGGGAAAACACGGGTAAGGATTTGCCGTATTTATTAAGCTCTTCTCCTTCAACCGTTGTCACTTCCGATGCCGGTACCGGTGTTGGTTATACGGGGATCAGAATCAGGGGGACGGATCTGACGGGAATCAATGTTACACTAAATGGTGTTCCTGTAAACGATGCTGAGTCGCAAAATGTATTTTTTGTTGATTTGCCCGACCTGGCTTCTTCCGTTGATGAAATACAGATCCAGCGCGGCGTGGGAACATCAAGCAACGGGGCCGCTTCGTTTGGTGCCAGCATCAATATTAAAACGGATAAATTCATGCCGCATGTTTACCTTGAACTAAACAATGCCGCCGGATCATTCGGTACCATTAAAAACACAATGAAATTTGGATCGGGACTGATCAAGGGAAAGTTTTCAATCGAT
>QMPO01000219.1 GCA_003648625.1 Bacteroidota bacterium | reverse complement strand
TACAGTAGTAACTGTCCTTGCTGATAAATATTTCAGTAACGGAAAACACGTGATCCGGTGGAAGGCTTCAGGATTACCTGACGGATATTATTTCTATAGTATTCAGACGTCAACGGGAACAGTGGTTAAAAAAGCTTCAGTTGTAAGATAACAACAAAGTATAAACTTTATGAAAGGCCGGGTCAGTTTTAATGCACCGGCCTTTTTTTATGCATCCTTCACAATGCGTGCCCGCACCTCTTACAGTATTCAGCATCTTCGTCATGCGTAGCATAATGACATTGTTCACACACCTTTTTTCCTGGTTTGCTTTTCGACACTTTACTCATCTCCGTAGTAATTATTCCTGTAGGAACAGCTATTATAGCATAACCTGTCAGCATCAGCAACGAAGCCAGGATTTGTCCTATAGGTGTGTTCGGTGCAATATCACCATAACCTACTGTTGTTATCGTTACAATGGCCCAGTAAATTGACTTGGGGATATTATTAAAACCGTTCTCAGGTCCTTCAATCAAATACATCATCGAACCTATGATAACAACTATTGTCAGCACGACTTCAATAAACACAACTATTTTGGCACGGCTGTTTTTTAACGCTGTCCGCAAATTATTCGCAGCACCAACATAACGCGCAAGTTTGAGAACTCTGAACACACGCAACAACCTCAATATCCGTATAACTACCAGGAAATGCGTGCCCGTAAGCACCAGACTCAGATAAGTTGGTAAGATAGCCAGCAAATCAATAACACCGTAGAAACTGAAAATATAGCGAACGGGTTTGTGCGCAGAATAGATACGTAAAACGTACTCGATGGTGAACAATACTGTGAGTATCCATTCAATTGTATTGAACAACACAGCATACTTTTCATTTAACGAAGCAACACTATCGAGTAAAACGACAATAACACTCAGCAGGATGGCCACCAGCAAAATAATGTCAAAGGTCTTACCTCCGGGAGTGTCTGCCTCGAAGATAATCCGGTATAATTTTAATCGTAGTTTGTTTTCGCTCATTATATGTAAAAATATGCACGAAATTAGGGAATTATTCCAACGATTACAGAATTACGCCGGGATAAAAGATTATTATTTTTAATGATTATAAATAATTTGCTACTTTTGGTCAATTATTCTAAAAAAATTACACCCATGAGAAGATATTTTATTTTAATGCTTATCGTAGTTGCTGGCTTCCTGTTTGTTAATTTTAATATAGCCGACAATAACATCCCTCAGGAAGAAGTTAAAACTGAGAAGCCTCAATATCACGTGCCGGATGACGTGCAGCAGATCATTGATAATTCATGTTACGGTTGCCACAACAGCGAGTCGAAAAACGAAAAAGGCAAAAAGAAGTTGCAGTTTGATAAAATGAGCGACCTTAAAACGTACAAACAAGTGGGAAGTTTAGCAGATATTGCTGACGTAGTAACTGAAGGTGATATGCCTCCTGAGAAATTCCTGAAAAAATATCCGGAAAGACAACTCTCAAAAGAAGAACAGGAAAAGCTTGTTAGCTGGGCAAATAATCTGGCAAAACAACTAACTCCGGAAGATTAACCGATCGGAAATATTACTAAATCTGCAAAGATGAAAAAAGGAAAAGTATTCGGATTGATCATTGTTTTTTTATTGGTACTGATTCAATTTGTTCCTGCCGGCCTGCCGGACACAATAGCAGAGAACGAAAACGATCTCCTTTACAACAACCAGATTCCGGAACAGGTAGCCGTTATTTTGAAAACCAGCTGCTACGATTGTCATTCAAACGAGACGAACTATCCCTGGTATAGTTATGTTGCCCCTGTTTCGTGGCTGGTAGGTAAAGACATCAGGGAAGGACGAGAAGAACTCAATTTCTCGGAATGGGAAAGTCTGAGCAAAATAGACAAGGCAAAACATCTTGACAATATTATTGATGAGGTTTCGGATGGAGATATGCCGATGAACATTTATACGATCATTCATACTGATGCGAAACTCAGTTCTGAAGAAATAGAGCAGTTAGCCAACTGGGCGGAGGATTACGCAGAAAGCTTATTTGAATAAGTCTATAAAGAGAAACAACACGCTTTACAAAGCTGCTTCTATTAATATGAAGCAGCTTTTTTTGTAGTAGAACATTTTCATATATGACGATTATATGCCAAATTACTTGATATCAGGTTCATTTTGAATTACATTTGTTACACCTAAAACCTAATATTAACCTTTAAAACGATTTGCTATGAAAAAGATGTACATTCTATTTATTGCTTTATTATCTACGGGCACGCTTTTTAGCCAGTACACTATCACTTATTCCGGAAATTGTCCGCAGATAGGTGATGCTATTCATCAGACATACTTTAATCATCCCGTTGATCCGGGGCCTGCTGGAGCTAACCAAACATGGGATTTTTCAACCTTAATGGAATCCGAAAACGGCATTTATCAAGCTGTCGATCCAGATGGAACACCTTTCAGCAATGACTTTCCGGAATCGAATATAGCCTATACGTACAGTTCAAGTGAAGATGTTTACACATACGGGCAAAATTCACCATCCGAAGCACTAAACAACGGAGTGGGATTTGACGAAGCGGATATGACTGTGATACACTACTCTGATCCGGCCACTTTAATGATTTATCCTTTTTCGTACACGGGTACGTTTACAGACACTTATTACGGAGAATATACAATATCGGGATTGTTGACACATGAGCGGGGAACGATCAATGCTGTTGCTGATGCCTGGGGCAGTATTACAACTCCATTGCAAAGTTACAACGATGTACTGCGTGTGAAGATTGACAGGGTAGTTGTTGATTCGATGTGGATAGGCAGCCTGTTTATATCTACCGTAACAGTAAATTACACTGATTATTCATGGTTCGCACCAGATATTAGAATTCCGGTACTATGTATTACCATGTCCGAATCACAGGGAGTTTACGATACAACGGGATATTACATAGCATCTCCGCAACAGATCAACGAAACAACTGATCGTTTAGCTTTTCTTAACATTTATCCCAACCCTGCCCGTGATCATATCTCTATAACTTTTAAAGCAAAATATGGGGATCAGGTTTCCATTTCGATTATTGACATGAGTGGCAAAGAACTCTTTCGGCAGGATAACAATATCCTTTCAACGGGGATACAAAACATACCACTTAGTCTGAAAGAGTTTCATAATGGATTATATCTTGTAAAGATCAGTGATGGTACTAAAGTGAAATCCGCCAAACTGGTTATCAGGTAAGCGGTGTTGAAAAGAAAGTCTGTGGACATTGAAATAAAAGAGGCTGATCACATGACCAGCCTCTTTTTTTATATTCAGAGCAAGAAGAAACTTAATTAATTTCCTCAACGTGTCCCATACCCGTTTCTATGGCCTCCACATTCAGAGGTATCAGGTTATGGTATCTTTCGGGCAGCGATTTCTTCAGGCCCTTCACTACATTGTCCAGCTTAACAATAGGTTTCACCTTCAGGTAAGCACCAAGCACCACCATGTTGAAAATTTTTGTGTTTCCCATATCAGCTGCCAGCCGGGCTCCTTCTACTTTATAAATTTTTATATCCTTTCGTGTAGGATGGCGGGTAATTCCGTTGGGGTCGTATAGTAAAATCCCACCTGGTTTTACCGACTCTTCAAATTTATCCATCGATTGCTGGTTCAGAATAATGGCTGTGTCAAATTTTGTCAGCGTAGGAGAACTTATCCTTTCATCACTCACAATAACCGTCACATTAGCCGTACCACCTCTCATTTCAGGTCCATACGATGGCATCCAGCTTACTTCCTGGTCTTCCATAATACCCGAATAGGCAAGTATCTTACCCATCGACAATACGCCCTGGCCGCCAAATCCTGCAATAATGATTTCTTCAGTCATATCTTTGAAATTCTGATTAATCTATTTTTTCTCAATTAATTGCCCGTCAACTTTAATGTCACCTAAGTTGTAATATGGGAACATATTTTCTTCCATCCATATATTAGATTCAACCGGTTCCATTTTCCATCCCGAGTTACAGTTGGATACGATCTCAACAAATGACAGTCCCGGTTTCTTGGAGATTTGATTCTCAAAAGCCTTTTTCAGGGCTCTTTTTGCTTTTCGCACTGCTGACGGTGTATGCACTGCCTGTCTTGTCACATAATGCGTTCCCGGAAGCTGAGCTACCAGTTCCGTAATCTTCAACGGGTTTCCCATTGTGTTCACTTCGCGCCCGTAAGGTGAAGTAGAAGTTCTCATACCCGGCAAAGTTGTCGGAGCCATCTGACCGCCGGTCATACCGTAAATACCGTTGTTAATAAAAACAATAACGATATTTTCTCCCCTGTTGCAGGCGTGTATCGTTTCGTTGGTTCCGATAGCAGCAAGGTCGCCATCGCCCTGGTAAGTAAAGACAACCCGGTCAGGCCATACCCTTTTAATACCAGTGGCTACTGCCGGAGCCCTGCCATGTGCGGCTTCCTGCATATCAACATTCATAAATTCATAAGCCAGTACCGAACAACCTACAGGAGCTACGCCTATCGTTTCATTTTCTTTTCCCAGCTCTTCGATTATTTCCATGATCAGCCTGTGTGCCGTTCCATGCCCACAACCCGGACAATAGCTCAGGGTTTTGTCGGTCATCAGTTTGGTCTTCTGATAAACTATATTTTCAGGCTTAATAATATCTTGTAAGGTTATTTCTGCCATGATTATCCTCCTATTAATTTTTGTTTTAAAGCCTCCAGCACCTCTTCCGGCGAATGGATAACACCGCCGTACCTGCCAAAATGTTCCACTTTGGTTCTTCCGTTTACGACAAGCTGGATATCTTCCACCATTTGTCCGGCACTCATCTCAACCGACAAGAAACCTTTCACTCCTTTTTCCACAAATCTTTCTACTTCCTTTTTCGGGAAAGGCCATAAAGTTATCGGTCTCAGAATTCCCACCTTAATTCCTTCTTCACGTGCCAGCTGCACAGTTTTCTGCGAGATACGTGCACTTGAGCCGTATGCAACAATAATGTAATCAGCATCATCGCAATTCAGGGTTTCAAACCGTACTTCCGCTTCTGTTATCTGATG
>QMPO01000218.1 GCA_003648625.1 Bacteroidota bacterium | reverse complement strand
TTATTTGCTAAATCTATTAACATATTCAATTCTGAACTGCCCAGAGAGAATATATTCCGCTTTTGCTGAAACACATTTATTTGCATTTCGATAAACGCTTTGTAATCATCATATGCAACCTGATCTTCACCCTCTAATTGATATAATGAAGGCAACAGATTTAATAAAGTTTGTGCCGAATCATATTTCTCATCTTGCAAATAGCTGGCGATAATTTGTTGATCAACGATATATCCACCTATGTTATCAAGCCAACTGCGAAGTTCATAACGATCCAGAATACTATCATTTAAAATACTTCTAATTATATCCTGTGCAGAAGCAACCTTTTTATGTAAGTAATCAGATATCTGACTTTTCAGTATAGTTTTATAGGTAATATTACCAGCTAATTGTTTCAAAATATTAATCATATATTCAGGTAAAGGTTGTTCTTTATTTTCTAGATAATTTATCAGTTCTTCTTTGCATAATTCATCAGGGTTAGCCGATAAAATTTCAAATAACACAGATTCAGGCAACACATCCGTCTTATCAGCTGCTGCCATCAGTACTTCTTTGGATAAATGAGGTGATTTCCCAAGCAACTCGGCCCGCAACTCCCACATCTCATCGGGCCAGGCGGTTTCCACATCGCTTACCGTTCCGTCCGTATTGCCCCCGTCTTTCAGGTTGTCGTACAGGGCTTTTACATTATTGTAATTTGCCAGGTTGTCGGCATAATCCTGTTCGGCCTGTTGTTTTTCTTCGGGGGAAAGAACGGTTTTTATGCCGATGCCGCCAATAGTATCAAGATAATATTTTTCTGGTTTTAAGTGATGATAGCCGGTTTCAGTAATTAGCAAATTCATAATTGTGTGTCTAATATAATGATTTTTTTCGTTTCAACTTCCTCTTCCTGATGATGGTGTACAGGGTGCATAAGGTATATAAGGTACATCCAAAACCTCTTTAATCACCATTCACCAAATCACTATTCACTAATCATCAATCCCTGATCACCACTTTCCCGCTCAGTGCTTTGCCGTTTATTACGGTTTTGTAATAGTAAAGGCCGCTCCGCATGTTTTTTGTAATCCATACAGTTTTTTTCTGCATCACGGGCAGGCACGACACCTCTCGCCCGAATGCATCATAGATTTTTATTTCGGTTTCCTCTTTAACATCAAACTCAAAGACAACATAGTCTTTTGCCGGATTTGGATATACCTTCAGGGACATGTTTTTCGCCGGTGTTTCCTCCGTACCGAGGCAGGTGAAAACCTGGGTGTATTTGGGTTCAGACCAAGCGCTTTCTGCACAGTAATTGGCACAGCGGGCGCTGACAGCCGCAGTTCCTTCATAAGCCGGATCCCAATGGGCAACGGCATACAAGCCGTAATTGGTTAAAGTCCCTGCCGAGTCCGGTTCCAGTTGCCATTCAAATGTCCATGCATTGGCGGGCGGGGGGATTGTGTAAATATGTTCTGGCTGATTTTGTGAGCAGATTGTATCAGGGCCTGACGGCATTTCCGGTGCGCCGGGGTAATAACCGGGACATTTTTCTATTTCAATAAACCAACCGTTTTTATATACATTATCTCCAAAACTACATTTCACATCGTAATATGTGTTACCGCGGCTGGTTTGTGCCAATATATCAAAACTATACATGTCTTTTTGAATTACTGAAAATGAGTTCAGAAAAACCTCATCACTATCTCCGCCATAACAATGCTGCCATTGTATTTCTCCTGCTAACGATAATTGTACTGCCCATATGTCAAAAGTGAGATTCTGGTTATGATGGTTTCCTGAAACATCCCCGTCATTAGAATTGGTATAACCGAAAACCGTAAAGTAATACCCTTCTTCATCTATAATTAAAGAAGAGGGAATGTCTTCTCTGGTACCTCCCAGTGCCTTTTGCCATGCAATGTTCTGCGCACTATCTGTTTTAAAAACCCAAATATCAGACCCACCCCAATCATTGTGATGACCTGTAACATCACCGTCATCTGAGTGGGAAGCAGCCAAAACAAGGTATCCGTCTTCCTGTTCGGTTATGGTGTAACCCACATCGTCCCTGCTGCCTCCGTAACAACGATCCCAAAGCACCTGAAGTTGCATATCCAGCTCCGTCAGCCATACATCTTTCAGCCCTTTTGGATCACAGCTTACGGTTCCTCCCGCCGCTTTAACGGCTCCAGCCAGCAATATGTTCCCTTCGCTGTTCAGCAGGAGCCCGTTCACTATATCCTCTTCCTCGTTGCCGAGCGTTTTTTCGTGCAGGATGTTTCCCACGCTATCACACCGGCATAGCCAGGTATCCCAATCGCCGTAATAAGTGCCGACATCTCCACCCCCATTGCTGATTTCACCTGCTATCAGAAAACCGTTGTCAGGTAATATGATCATATCTTTTGCCCTGTCATAACTTGTACTGCCATAAGTTTTCTCCCAAAGCAATTCCCCTGTGTGGTCTATTTTAAACACCCAAAAATCGGAACCACCGTAATTACCCGACTGAACATTACCATCATCAGACTCCGTACGGCCATATACATAATATTCGTTGTTGCCGGCATCAATTATTTTGGAAGGGATATCTCTACCGGTTCCGCCAAAACATTTTTCCCATATCACATTACCCAGGGTATCCGTTTTAACGACCAATATGTCGTATGAACCATGATAATCCGGAAGTTCGGGAGCATATGCATCAATGACCATTAAAAAGCCTGATCCGGTTGATATAATACTCCAGTCTGTTTCATCATCAATATTATAGGTAAAATTGTAACATTGCTGCCAGACAATCTCCGGTACCTGCGCAAAGCCTGTAACGGTTATGAAAATCAGTATCAGTAATATTTTGCTTTTCATTGATTTATGTTTTTTCTTTTTTAAAATCTTGTTTTTACTGGCTATCCCCTGTTTCTGGTGATGGTGTATAAAGTGTATAGAGTGCATAAGGTTGTGTTGATAAACCTCTTAAATCACTATTCACTATTCACTATTCACTAAATCACTATTCCTTAAATCACTATTCACTATTCACCAAATCACTATTCACTAATCATCAATCCCTGATCACCACTTTCCCGCTCAGCGCTTTGCCGTTGATTTCAGTTTTGTAATAATACAGGCCGCTCCGCATGTTTTTTGTTTTCCATACGGTTTTTTTCCGCGACACGGGCAGGCATGACACCTCGCGCCCGAATGCATCATAGATTTTTATTTCGGTTTGCCCTTTAACTTCAAACATCAAACTTTGAACATCAAACTCAAAGACAACATAGTCTTTTGCCGGGTTGGGATACACCCGCAATGCCGTGGTTTCTGCCGGTATTTCCTCCGTACCGAGGCAGGTGAAAACCTGTGTGTATTTGGGCTCCGACCATTCACTTTGGCCACAGTCGTTTTGGCTGCGCACGGTGATAACGGCCGTGCCTTCGTAATTCTCGGCCCAGTTGACCGTGGCAGTGGTGCTGTCGTCGCTGATGGTGCCGGCAGTTTCGGGCAGCAGTTGCCACTCGTAACTCCACGCGTTTTGTGCCGGGGCCACCGTGTAAACCGTTGCGGCACCGCCTGCCGAGCAGGCCGTATCGGCACCGCAGGGAGTTGCCGGCGTTGCGGGGGCGTAGTAGGCGCACTCTTTGAGTTCGAAGAGCCAGACATCTCTTTCAAGTCCGTTAATCGTCCCGCATTGTACATCGTATGACGGACTATAATCAGAGGATGAGATAATTACATAGTTGTAATCATTCTTTTTAAGTATTGTATGCGTGTTTTCCAAACGTTCGCTGCCTGCACCACCGAAACATTGCTGCCACTCAATTTCACCAAGAGAATCTAGTTTAACTACCCAAATATCGGTGTCATATTCGCCGGATGAGTGGTTGCCGCTTACATCGCCATCATTGGAATTTGTTTTTCCTATTACAATAAATCCTCCATCTTCAGTATTATTAATATAATACGGGAGTTCGCTATCATATCCACCTAAACTTTTCTGCCAAATAATTTCACCCTGAAAATCAATTTTCACAACCCATATGTCTGCCCAAGCATCAGGAGGATTTCCACCTGGCCCATGATGGCCTGTAACATCCCCGTCATCTGAATTTGAACCAGAAGCAAAAATGTATCCATCATCTAATTCTCTAATAACGAATCCAAGATCATATGAACTGCCACCATAACAATGTTGTGAAATGATGTTCCCATTAAGATCAAGTTCAACAATCCATACATTACCTACATAATCATTAACATCACACTCAACCATTCCTCCGTAATATGATGCTGCACCAATTAACACAACATTATTTTCACTATTTAACATTATAGATACTCCGTTGTCGTTCCACTGGTTACCGAGTGTTTTTTCCCATTCGATATTACCAACAGAATCGGTTTTGAACATCCACACATCATTTGATCCGTAGTAAACCGAAACGTCACCGCCAGAATTGAATATCCTACCCATTACAATAATACCTCCGTCAGGGGCAACAAGCATATCACTAGGTCCTTCGTTATAAGGTGTACCATAACACTTTTCCCAAATAATCTCTTTATTTTTATTCAGTTTTAATACCCAATAGTCAATTCCACCATTATTAACAGATTGAACATCTCCATCTGTTGAAGTAGTTCCTGCAAGTATAAAATAGTTGTCATTTTCTTTAATTATTTTATATGCCCCATCTCCTCCTGATCCTCCATAGCAGTTTTCCCAAGTTTTATTACCCAGACTGTCAATTTCAATTAACCAGATATCACTTGCACCGTGATAGTTTGGCAAACCTTCTCCATCATTTGTTCCCGTCACAATTAAGTACCCGTTTTCATTCTTCACAATTCCATTACCTGGGTTATTATTGAGTGTCCCAAAACAAGATTGCCATGTAATTTCAGGTATTTGTCCTTGAACAACGATGCTAATTACTAAATAAAGAATAGTTGTTATTTTTTTCATACTAATAAAGATTCTCACCACAGCACCACCTTTCCACTCAGCGCTTTGCCATTTATTTTGGTTTTGTAATAATACAGGCCGCTCCGCAAATTTTTTGTTTTCCAGACGGTTTTTTTCCGCGACACGGGCAGGCA
>QMPO01000217.1 GCA_003648625.1 Bacteroidota bacterium | reverse complement strand
TTTATTCAGATGCCGGTTAGTTGTTCAAGTTTGCTTCGTCGCTTCGCTCCTCGCAAAGGACGTGTTTCATAGGTTTGATTTAACGTAATACGTTCCCTTCTAATCATGTGATGGAATCCGTGATTTGCGAGCCGCAGGCGAAGCCTGCCCGTCCGGCAGGCGGGCAATCTTGTCCAACGCCAGGGGCTGATTCTTTTTTAGCGCGTCAGCCCACACCATCCGCACCGGCAACACCAGCGCCAGGAGCTTATGCTGCCACAGCATCGGCCGTGCAAGAAAGACCCTTTTGAAGGCCGAAAACAACACGGGTGTGTGTTTGAACGGGTTTCTGAAGAAATATTTCCACACTCGTTCCATACCTGTGGTGGCAGCCTGAAAGGATATCTGTTTCCGGTAGGGTTTGCCCGGTTCAAACTCCAGCAGTTTCAGGTAAACCGTCAGCCGTGCTCTGATCATTTTTTTGCTGCTGACGGTTTGTTTAGCAGAAGCGTCATGATGCCGTGCCTGCAACAGGGCACTGTCATGAAAATACAGATCTCCCAACAGCAGCATTTTATGAAACAGCAGCGTATCTTCGGAATAATCCATGGATTCGTCAAAACCCCCGGCATTTTTCAGCAGGGTTTTGTTCAGCACTACGCTGGAAGTTGGCGTTTCAAAACCTTTGAGTGTCTTTAAAAAAGGATCCCTCAGCAGACCGGGCGTTCCCGTACCGTAGGGTTTCTTTTTCTTTGGACCCGAGTAATTTTCAAAAACACGTTCCCCTCTGCTGTATATCATGGTCAATTGCCCGTTCTTTTCTATGATTTTCGCCTGTTTCTGCAGTTTATCCGTAAACCACCGGTCGTCGGCATCCAGCAGGGCGATCCATTCGCCTTTTGCCTGTTGAATGCCCAGGTTGCGGCTGGCGCTCACTCCTTTGTTGCTTCCGTTTTCGTGTTGCAGCAAATGTATTCGCCGATCTTCCTTACGGAAAGTATCGGCTATTTCATAGCTGTTATCTTCCGAACCGTCATCTACGATGATCAGTTCCCAGCTGTCAAAAGTCTGATGAAGCACACTTTCAACTGCTTCTTTAAGATAAGCGGCTCCGTCATACACCGGCATGATCACCGAAAACAGCGGTTTATCCTGCATACCCGAGTTTGTGATAAAAAAACCGGAGCCATTTTACTGTTTTCCAGCCAAACCATTGGCCAAGTGTTGCCGACTTCCCGGAAGCAAAATCATAACGTCCGTCCACGTCCAGTCTTTTCAGTGTTTCCTGTGCTTCTTTCCTCAACGCGGGAAACTGCGGATAGAGGCTGTAGATGTATTTCCGAAAAGCAAAACCACACCCCTCTCTTACCCGTTGCGTATTTTCTGCTTCCAGCATGTATTCTGTCACCAGTTGCAGCGCCAGTAACCGGGAGGCCAGGGCTTTTTCATCCTTGCGGCTACCCAGTGAAGAAGAAATTCCCCGGCGGTAGTAACTTTTAGCATCTTCGCAAAAGGCGATCTTATCTGCTTTCAGCAGCACACGGGCAAAAAATTCCGGATCGTCGTTGTAGCTCAGTTGTTCGTTCCATGGTCCTGCTTCTTCGATCAACCGGCGTGGCGTCAACCAAACCAGTGGGGGGAACATGTCTTGTTTCTGCATGGATTCAACCAGCCAGTCGAGTGGGTTTTTGTAATCACGATAGGCATTGTCGTCTTTGGTTATTTTGTTGTCCGGTTCACCGGTAAAATAATCAAAGGGGCCGCTGGCCACTGTTGTTTCGCTTTCCTTTTGCAGACGCACCATTTGTTTTTCGATCTTTTCCGGCGCCAGCAGGTCGTCGGCATCGAGATACTGAATGTAATTCCCTTTGGATGCTGCAAAGGCCCGGTTACGGGCTGCCGCTGCCCCTGCATTTTTCTGGCTGATCACCTGTACTTTGTCAGAAGCAAACGAACGGGCGATTTCCGGACTGTTATCCGTGGAGCCATCATCTACAATGATGATCTCAGTGTTATCCCATGCCTGATTTAATGCTGACTGAATGGTTTCTTCGAGCCAGTTTTCGGCGTTGTAAACAGGGATGAGTATGGAGACTAATTTATTTGTCAAGATCAGTTCTGTAATGCTTCGTTGTATATCGCCAGCAGTTTTTGTCTGAAGGCATTGGTGCCGAATTTTTCCAGTACGCTGTTACGGATGGCAATGGGGTCGAATACGATCTCTTTCTTTTGCAGGGCAATGAGAGCTTCAGCCAGCCCGGCAGCATCGCCTGCACGGCATTTTATACCGTTGACTTCCGGCACATACATTTCGTCAAACCCTTTGTTGTCGGTAGAAACAACGGGTTTTCCGCACATCATCGTTTCGCACATGGCTATGCCGAAGGTTTCGAGTCGGCTGGTACTCAGGAATACATTACAGCTTTTATGAAATTCCGGGATTTCCTCCCGTGACACATAAGGAAAAATCTCCACTTTGTTTATCACACCATCATGCTGCAGATCGTCAACTATTTTCTTTTTTCCCTCTTCGCCGCAACCAACAATGCGGAAACGGAAATCAGGATCAGTCGTTATTTCCGAAAACTTTTTGATGGTGACCGTTAAGGTATCGTAATCTTTTTCCGTAATGAAAAACCCGACAAAAAGAACAACGAATTTCCCTGAATTGTCAGGTAATGACAAAGAGAACTTGTTTTCATCCACGTAATTACCAACGACTTCCACAGGGTGTTTCAGCCCGGATAGATCCAGAGCACTTGACAGACTTTTGCCAACCAGCAACAGCCTGGCAGCCTGGTTTATTGCTGTCAGATAGGCATTGTCGGATGTGACCTTCATTTTGCTGAATGCCGGATGATTATGTTCAGTGATGATGTAGGGGATCTGATTTTCTTTACTTAAAGAATGGCTGATAATACCTGCCATAAAAGTGGCATGTGCATGAATGAGATCGGGCCTCCATTTCTTTACCGTCTTTTTATAAAACCGGCGATAGGCACTAATTTCGTACCGGCGGTTCAGCTTTTTAAACCGGTTGATCTTATCTGGATATTCAAATCCGAACACCTGCGGAGGTTCGGGGTAATGGCTCGGTAAGTTTTTAACGCGCACTCTGCTTGTCAGAAGAAAATATAATGTATTTATGATCCGGTTCAAGCGGGATGTTTTTTTCAGTTTTCCCGCAAGTATCCTGATATCAAACTGATCCTGCATCAACAGGGCCTGATCGCGGAAGAACGTCCCCGACCAATAGTGATCGACAGACGGGTACCAGGATGGGATGATGAGAATTTTTTTCATCGTTTAAGAATAGCTATTTCAAGCGGTCTTCAAGTGTTTACGGGAATAATTTCTGATCCGGCGATACAAAAAAGCTGATGACAGGCCAAACACTTTCCAGATAGAATTGAACAGCGCATCATCATGTATGTAAAAATGTTTTCCCCCCAGATGTTCGATTTCCTGATCAGCTTTTTGCCACACCTCTTTATTATCGGGATAGAGAAACTTTAAATGGACGAACAGCGTGGCACAATAGGCTGGTTTATTTTCGAAATCAGCCCGGCTCATGATATGGTTTGAAATCAGCTTTAACGAATCCAAAATATGATCTGCTTTCTCTGGGTATTCGTAAAGCATTTTCCCGGAAGGATTGACCCGGTAATAGACCGTAGCGTTTTCCGTAAAAAGTATTTTTTTTGCAGTCAGTGCAACGTTGATCAAAAATTCTCCGTCGTCGTTAATGGTCAGGTCTTCGTTCCACCCGCCCGCTTTTTCAACCAATGTTTTAGCGGCAATCAAACAGGCGGTATAAAAGGCATATCCGTTGAGACAGTAATATTTAACGTAGTCATTCACATCCGGAAAATCCCTGAAGAATCCGGGGTTTTCCTTTTTTGCATCGGATACATCTTGGCGAAATGTATAGTATTTTGAAAAGCAGATGGTCGTTTCCGGTTCCCCCGATATTTTTTTTACCTGTTCTTCCACGAAGTTAACATCATACAGATCGTCTGAATCGAGGAACATCAGATATTTTCCTTCTGACTGCTGAATACCGTAATTTTTAGCGCCGCTTCCCCCGTTTTTAAATTCATCAGGACGCTTAAAGAATCTGAATCTTTTATCATTCTCCATAAATTGTTGAACGACATGAACCGTATCGTCTTCCGATCCGTCATCCACCACAAGACACTCCCAATCCTGAAATGATTGTTTGGAAACAGAATCCAATGTTTCTACAATCAGGTCGGCCCTGTTGTATGCCGGAATTATTATGGATATTAACGGCTTCGCCATGAACTAACATCAACTCAACTTGTGCTGGATCGTTTTTTTTGTTTTTGCCAGCTCAATCCTGACAATATACCACAGAACCGAAATCGTGGACGGCCGTTTAAGTACAAAGGCCGTTAAGTCGTTTATGTTCACCCTGTTTTTTGTCTGCTTCATAATTGACTGGCTCAGCTGCACGATTCTATGGACCTCGATTTTATCATATCCGCATGAGCTTAATATTTCGGACACTTTATTCCGTGCTACATCCAGGTCAAATGGCAGATACGAGATGGCGTCGGTTATAAAATAATCCACCAGTTCATCTGTGAGTTTGTTGTATTTTTTCACTGTGTCAAGCACCGTCAGTTTGGCATCCAATGCCGATGCAATTTTAAGCTCGTCCCCTGCTTTTACCTGATTAAGATGATTATTTGGTGTCTGCCTGTAGTATGCCAGTACTTTATCAATGGTTGCTTTTTTTAACTTCATGGGAATAAAAAGCCGGCAAAAGAATTCATATTCCTGAGAACGAAGTAAAGATTCATTAAATAGTTTCAGGCCTGCCAGTGAGTTTTTTCTCCACATAACGGAGATAATGCCGATACCGTATCTGAACATAATGTAGTTTTTGACAAAATCATCCGGAGTATCAGTCAGCCAGTTATTCGACAGCCAGTTATTCTTTTCACCGCTTTCCGGAAAGTATGTCTGCAAATCACTGATTGAAAAGTCGGCATTAGATTTATCGAGAACCGATACATGCTTTTCCAGAAATGAAGGTGACATCAGATCATCCGAATCGAACCATTGGATGTATTCACCTTTGGAAATCTCAAACCCGTAATTCCTTGCCCCGTTTCCACCGGGT
>QMPO01000216.1 GCA_003648625.1 Bacteroidota bacterium | reverse complement strand
TATACTCAGAATAGACCATCCACTTTTTCACAAAATATATACAAAAACATGGGAAAGTGTTTCATCCTACTTATGGGAACTGAGTTATTTTGGTGATATTTTAAGAAACGATCTTTACACAAAACACACTATTTCGAAAAAACTAAATCTGGTTAATAAAACACCTGAGGAGAAAATCAAGATTGCTTTTGAACAAGTAAAAAATATAAAATGGGATGAAAGAGAATCCCTTTACCCGATTAACCATTCTGTTGGCAAAGCTTATAGTGAAAAGATTGGCAACTCGGCTGACACTAATTTTGCCCTTATACAATTGTTGAAGAGTATAGGTATTGAAGCCTATCCTCTGGTAATGAGCTCCCGGGACAACGGAATTCTTTCTTTAACACATCCCAGTATCAATAAATTAAACTATGTGATAGCGTATGTACTTATTGATGATAAATCTTATTTATTGGACGCATCGGAAGAACTTATTCCTTATACACTTCTACCAATGAGGGCATTGAACTGGTATGGTCAAGTGATTCTGGACAGGAGGAAAATTCAGAAAGTTGACATATCCACTAATAAAAAAGATAAAGAGACTGTGTTCTGTAATCTTAATTTACAGTTATCCGATTATAGTTTAACCGGAAGCTATAATTTAAAAAGGTTTGATTATGCATCATACAATTTCCGAAAGAAGCTTGAGAATTATAATAGCACGGATGAATACCTTGATGAACTAATAAAAGATAATCCGGGTTTACGTATTCAAGATTACAAAATAAAAAATATCGACAGCATATACCTGCCCATTATCGAATCATATGAGGTAAAAATAGATAATCAGGTTATAGCAATTGATGACGAATTATACATTACACCACTTTTATATGAAAAAATTGATAAGAATCCGTTCAATGCACCAAAAAGAAATTATCCTGTTGATTTTGGTTACCGTAGAGAGAAGTCAATTACCATAATGATTAAATTACCTGAAAATTGTGAATTGATTGAGATACCCGAACCTATTAGCATAAAGATGCCTGATAACAGCGCCTATTTTGTTTATCAAATTATTTTAATAAATAACATGTTACAGTTGAGTTGTAAATATGGACTTAACAAAGCTGTATTTTCACCGGACGAGTATCCTACGTTAAAGAACTTTTACAGCAAAGTCATTGAGAAAATGGCAGAACCTGTAATACTAAAACAGAATTAAGAAATGAAGGCTTTTATTAATAATACGACAGCCTTAGTGCTCTTTCTTCTCCCCCTGTCGCACATATTTGCAGCAGACACTACTTATAAAGTTAACCAAATACCAGAGGACCTTTTAATTAACGCAAAAGCTGTCATAAGAAACAGCCATATTGAATTTGAAATCAAATCACGGAGTAGAGCCATCAAAACTGTAAAATATGCGATAACAATTCTCAATAAAAATGGCATTCGCAACTCTATTCTGGAAAAGTATTATGATAAATTTTCACGTATTTCCAATCTCAAAGCAGTGGTCTACGATGAAGAAGGCGAAAAAATAAAAAGAGTACCCAATGAAGATATTCATGATTTTAGTGCAATTTCCGGATTTTCAGTTTATGAAGACTCTCGGGTCAAATTGATTGATCCTAAATACCTTGAATATCCATTCACAGTTGAATACTCCTATACAATTACATATAACGGGATCATTAATTATCCCGACTGGATTCCTGTTATGGATTATGGTATATCTATTGAAAAGTCAACATTCTCAGTTCTTGCACCAAGCGATATTGTTTTTCAATATCTTGAGAATGAGCACGCCCCAAAAGCCAATAACACTTTATTGGAAGATAACAATAAATTATTCGAATGGTCCCTGGAAAACTATCCTGCAATTAGAAAAGAATACTATAGCAAACCCATTCAAAGCTTAACACCTGTTGTATATATTGCCCCAACAATTTTTAAAATATCTTCACAAGTTGGCTATAACACTTCCTGGAAAGACTTCGGGTCTTTTGTCGAGCAACTGAACCAGGGGAAGATTAATTTAAACGAAGTAACTAAACAAAAAATACGGGGAATTACTTCCAAAGTTTCGGATACACTTGATAAAATCCGTGAAATTTATTCATATTTACAAAACAACACCAGATATGCCAGCATACAAGCAGGCCTGGGCGGATGGGAACCTTTTGATGCAGAAACTGTTGACAAAACGAAATATGGCGATTGCAAAGCTCTTTCCATGTATATGTTAGCTTTACTGGATGCCGCTAACATCAAAGGGTATTACACCTTGGTAAAAGCAGGCAAAAATAAAGAAGAAATTATTGAACAGCTACCCTCTAGTCAGTTTAATCATGTAATAGTTTGTATACCTTCTAAGAATGATACGTTGTGGCTGGAATGCACAAACCAGAACATCCCGTTTGGATATTTGGGAACCTTTACTGATGACAGGTATGCTTTGTTGATTGCCGATACGGGGGGGATTATGGTACGTACAAAATCCTATTCGAAAGATGATAATCAACAAATACGCACAGTAAAAATCAGGCTTGACAATTGGGGGGATGCTAACGCTGATATTAATACCGCTTATAAAGGAAGCTTTTACGATGATTACTTGCCAATACTGCGCGATGACTATAAAGGTAAAGAACAAAAAATTTACAAAAAACTATATTCAACAGGTCTAAACATCAATAGTTTCTCACATGAAGAAGTTAAAAATTCAATTCCGTTTGTTTTAGAAAAACTTGATGTTTCATTTAGCGATTATGGAGTAATTATGGGCAACCGGTATCTTGTCAGGTTAAACCCAGTTAACGCTGCTAAAAACATCCCATCGTTACGAACAGAAAGAACCTCCGATATATATATTCGAAGACCGTTCACTGAAATTGATACGGTATTTTTTGAGATCCCCTCTGATTACAGAATTTATAAAACCCCTGATGATGTTTCAATTGTTAACGAGTTTGGAAGTTACTATTCAAAAGTTGATGTTAATGGTTTAAATCTTATTTACACAAGAAGACTGGAAATTAATGCGGGAGAATTCCCAAAAGATGTTTACGATGCTTTTGTTGATTTTTATGAACAGATTGTCAAAGCGGATAACTCAAAAGCTGTTCTGATAAAAAAATAGTCTGATGCATTAACACAGCAATACAGGCCGCAAATACAAGACAAAATAATTCCAACACTTGTGTAACTGGCCACATTTTCACTTTTGTAAATAATCACTCTGTTTCTTAACGGCACTGGAAGCATCAGTTTTGGCAAGCTAATCTCGAAGAAGGTCACACTATGCGGTGAGTAATTCCAGAAAGAAACGTAAACACGAAGCTGGTAAGTGCAGATGGCACATACCGGCTTTTTTTGTCTTTTTTGTCAGTTTCCCATAACATCCCGACTCTTTTTATAAACAATTCAATTATTACTCATCAAAAACTTTAAAAAATGAAAACACTAATTACTCTTTTTCTGGGAATATTACTGACAAGCTCCGTAATAAATGCTCAGGTGGAAATCACCTCCAAAGACTTTTTCTCGACACGCGACCAGATGTTGCTCGCCAATGAGATTAACGAAAGCGGCGAACCCTTTGCAGAAGCTTTGGGTTATGATCTTGATGAACTGGATCCGATGGTTTTAAACCAGCCGGATTCCATTTCCTACACGCTGGGTATTGAAAATTATGAATACTCAAGGTATCATTTAGGGACAGTCATTTCCCGTTCCGGTATCGGTCTCCATATGATGTGGGCTCCTGTGGTCATGCAAATGGCAGCCATGGAACCTCCCGGTTTTGACGGTTCATTCACGGGAACGCCCAATGGGTTTAACGAAGATGATGAACTGATGAAGATCATCATGCATTTTGCGATGCTTTCCGGCGGAATGGCCCCGCAAAATCCCTGGCCACAGTTTGCCGAATTTGCAAGCGGCGACCCGCACCTGCCTCAGGCAGTTGCCCCCGACTTTCAGATGGACTTTTCCACCTTGCGGTGGGACAGAAGCCTTATGGACAAGACGCTCAACCCGGGTGCTATGGGCCAGACGCTGATGAAACAATATCTGTGGGCTCAGGATATGCTCGGCACGTTCCACGATTCGGATGAAGAAGAAGTGGTCCCTGACGGAACAAACTCTCCCGATTCAACAGACAGTCCTCATTTTGACCCTGACAACAATATTTATTATGGTGGTGATAACACCGATGGGTTTATCGGACAAGTGCTTACAGCCGAAGGCATCAACAAGACCATGTTCCTGATCACATCTCTTGCTTATGACGGTACCGAACTAGGTATGGTTGACCCTGCAACGTACAACCCGGAAGAAGGAATTAAATATTTCCCGCACGGAATTGCCGTTACCGAAAGCACCGTGGGTGAAATGCTGCCTCCTAAGGCTTCTGAACTGCAGGTTACTGATGCTTCCAGCGATCTTTTCGATCAGCTATCTTACCTCTGGGGAACCCTGAACTTTAAAAATATGATGGATCCCAGCATAAACGACACACCCCATTACGCTTATCACGAAGTATTTGACGGCGATCCGTTCCCTGCTCCCATGTCGCAAACCGGCATACCGGGGCCTTTCGACCTGATGATGGGAACCAGTAAAGTGATCTATATGAACCTTATGGCTATGCACTTTGACATGGTGAACGGAACCTTTGTAAGCACTTCGGGCTTAACAACAGAAGGTATGCCGCAGCCCGGTGACGAAATAAGTACGGTCGATGCTGGCTACCTCATTATGGTACTGAAAAAAATGAAAGAAGAGTTTATGAGTACACATCTGGAAAAAATGGCACTTGATGCGGTAAATGCACAGAGCACATTCGTGATTGCTTCATTAAAAGATCCTTCAGGCGGCTTCTATAATAGCTACACCCTGAACCAGGGAGCCGACAACAGCGCAAAAACAGCTGTTTCACAAGCTTCTGCAGCCCGTGGTTTATATGCGGCTTACGAGCTCACAGGTAATTCAAGTTACCTGGATGCAGCAGATGAAGCCTATGCCTTTTTAATGAATACCTATTATGTTTCGGGGCAAATGGCCTTTAGAACAGAACAGGGAAACGACCTGGCTACCTATACACCTTTCAACTTTGCTCTAATCGCTGGAGCACTACGCGAGGCAAACC
>QMPO01000215.1 GCA_003648625.1 Bacteroidota bacterium | reverse complement strand
TATGATTGCTGTTGTTATTTTTTACTAAAATTAATTGTTAAGTAAAAACAAAATTATCGGGTAATCATTTGTGCTCAAAGGCAGACCGGATTAATTATCAACATACGCTTGTATAAACTGAATTTTAACGGAAATATTATGAATTGGACCGGAAAATGCAACTGCAGGCAGAAAATGCAAATAAAGTGACAATTTAGATTTTATCTAAATTCGGCACATATTGAATTATTTGCATACATTTAAAATATTCTATAGGTAGTTTGGTTATTTTTACGCCAATTTTAAAATTTAAAACAGAAGCTTATGTTTAGTTTTACTTTAATGATAGTAGTATTCATTCTTGGATACACGGCAATTGCTCTTGAACATCCGATAAAGGTGGATAAAGCAGCTTCCGCTTTGATATTAGGTTCATTGATGTGGGTGGTTTATATGCTTGATGTTGAATCAATCTTATCACTCAACTTTAGTCATGCCTGGAGACATTTTCAGGAGAGTACAATGCTGAAAGACCTTCTTGATAAATTTCCGGATGCCACTTTATGGGAACAGATGAAGTATTTTGTGGTTGACTACCAGATAGTAGAACATTTGGGAGAGATATCAGAAATTCTGTTCTTTCTGTTGGGAGCTATGACTATTGTGGAAACGGTTGACCAGCATCAGGGCTTCAAAATAATTACGGATAGAATTACAACAGAAAACAAAGTAAAACTTTTATGGATACTGAGTGTCCTGACATTTTTCATGTCAGCTTTGCTTGATAACCTGACAACAACTATAGTTATGGTAGCCTTGCTGCGTAAACTGGTTGGCGACAAACAAACACGTTGGTTCTTTGCCAGTATGATCGTAATTGCTGCCAATGCCGGAGGTGCCTGGTCGCCTATTGGTGATGTAACGACCATCATGTTGTGGATTGGTGGGCAGGTAACTACAGCGAATATTATTGCCATGGTTATCATTCCCAGTATTTTTAATATGATCATTCCGCTGGCGGTAGTTTCCATTTATATGAAGGGAGAAGTCAAACGCCCTGTGCTTTCAAATGAAGAAACACGGGAGTTTACAACAAGTTTCGAGCGTAAACTGTTATTGATTATGGGCGTTGGAGCCTTATTGTTTGTCCCCATCTTTAAAACGTTTACACATTTACCACCTTATATGGGTATGTTGTTTGGCCTTGGTGTTATATGGGTAACCACTGAAATCATGCACCGTAACAAACCCATTGAAGATCGTCGTAAACTAACCGTTATTGGAATACTACGCAAAGTGGATGTTCCTACGATCTTTTTCTTCCTCGGGATCCTTTCGGCTGTTGCAGCCTTGCAGTCTGCAGGACACCTGGGACTATTGGCCGAATACCTTGATGAACATGTACACAATATCTTTGGGATAAATACAGTGATCGGAATTCTGTCAGCCATTGTTGATAACGTACCTCTTACGGCTGGAGCCATGGGGATGTATCCGATTATGACCGAAGCACTTGTGCAAGCGTCTGCCGAACCGGTATATGCAGCCCACTTTGTTCAGGATGGTGCTTTTTGGGAACTGCTGGCATACTGTGCCGGAACAGGTGGAAGTATCCTGATCATTGGTTCGGCTGCCGGTGTTGCCGCCATGGGATTAGAAAAGATAGACTTTATATGGTACATGAGGAAAATCAGTTGGCTTGCATTAATCGGATACCTTGGTGGTATCGCTATTTACTGGTTACAGGATATGATCATTTTCCACGTATAGGAAGCACAGATATTAATTAAAATAAAAGCAGCGTTGTATTCAGCGCTGCTTTTTTATTTCGTTTTTCGTTTTATGGTTTATTGATTACACCACAACAAGAATCTTCGCGTGCACCGGTAACCGACGACAGGCAATTGGTCTCGTTTTTCATTCTTAATATACCCATAAAGGCAAAAATCAGCGCTTCTTTAAAATCCACAATTTCTTTTTCGGGCACAATAACATTCATCCCGGTTTCCAGTGTAATAGCTTTTACCAGAAACTTATTGTGCGCACCGCCACCCGTAATGAGAAGGTTGCCGACTGGTAAATGAGCAATAGATTTGTTCACCTGATAAGCAATGTGTTTTACCACGGTGTAAAGTTTGTCTTCAACAGAAGCGTCAGCCATTTCGGTTTTACTGATAAAAGCATTTGTGACATACTGATTGCTTAGAGATTTCGGCTTTTCTTTTCGATAATATAAATCCCCGTTTAACGCTTCAAAAAGTTGCTTATTAAGTTTGCCAAGTTGCGCAAAAGCCCCGTTTTTATCATACGATGCGCCTAATTGTCTGCTCAGATAATTAAGCATTTGGTTAGCCGGACATACGTCAAAAGCAATGCGCTGGTTGTTATCTCTGTATGAGATATTGGCGATTCCCCCAATGTTCAGACAGAAATCATATTCGTTAAAAAGCAATTCATCACCAATGGGAACCAAAGGGGCTCCCTGTCCGCCAAGTTCAATATCTTTTTGTCTGAAGTTGTTAATAGTCAGAATACCTGTAGCATCAGCGATTATCTGCCCGTTTCCTATTTGTAGCGTATATCCTTTTTCGGGTTCATGAAATATTGTATGCCCGTGCGAAGCAATCAAATCTGGTTTGTCAGGTAAGTCTTTTAGGAAATCGTTGACCATCTCGCTTAACAGCTGGCCGTAAGCCGTATCTGTGGCCGCAATTTCTTGTTTATCTTTATTGGGCAAATCCTGCAATTTTATTTTCCATTCTTCTGTATAGGGATAGGTTACCGCTTTCTCGATTTCAAAAGACCATCTCCCGTTTTCCCTGTTAAATGAACACAGAGCAATGTCCACTCCGTCAAGGGAACTTCCCGACATGATGCCGATGGCTGAGTAAGTCTCCATTACATCAATTTTAGAAGTTTCTCGAGTTGCATACCTCGTGATCCTTTTATCAGGATTTGGGCATTCCGGATAGGATTTACAGCCAGGTATGCTTCGGCATCCGGTAAAGCTGCAAATGAAATATATGGATGAGTTTTATGAAATGTATGAAAGTCTTTTCCCACCAGTATAATATTTTTAAACCCGCTTTTTTTAAGGAGTTCGATAATTTTTTGGTGTTCTGTCAACGATGCTTCGCCCAGTTCGAACATGTCACCCAAAATAAGCCATGGGTTTTCCGGCTGAAATTCCATAAAGTTTTCAATAGCGTTTGTCATGCTCACCGGATTGGCATTGTACGCATCCATAATAATGAGATTGGTTGCTGTATTAACCAATTGCGAGCGGTTGTTGTCAGGCTGATAATCTGAAATTGCTTTATTGATGTTGCCGGGAGAGATACCAAAATATATTCCGGTTGCAATTGCTGTATGTATGTTGTCAGCATTGTACCTGCCTACCAGGTTTGTAGGACACAGGTACGCTTTTTCTTTGTGGATCCATCGTAAACTCAGGAAAGGTTTTGTTTTTACAATAGCTGAAATAAACTGGTCTGATTTGAATCCATAAGTTATCCGCTCTATTCCTTCAGATAAATTCATCAGCAGTTGGTCTTCATTATTCACAAATGCTACCCCATGATTTGTTTTTAGGAAATGATAAAGTTCACTTTTTGCTTTTATAACGCCGTCAATCGAACCAAAACCTTCGAGGTGTGCTTTACCGATGTTGGTTATTATACCTAAATGAGGTTGGGCAATGGAGCATAACAAATCAATCTCTCCAATGTGGTTTGCCCCCATTTCAACTACGGCTATTTCTGTATCGGATGTGATGTTAAGTATTGTCAACGGGACACCGATATGGTTGTTCAGGTTACCTTGCGTGAACACAACCTGTTTTTCTTTTGAAAGAACCGAAGAAATCAGTTCTTTGGTAGTTGTTTTACCGTTGGTGCCCGTAATTCCGATAACCCGGGCATTTATTTTTGATCGGTGCAACCGGGCAAGTTCCTGTAATGTTTCCAGGGTGTCTTCCACCAGAAAGCAGCTATCTCCTTTGTCATATTCTTCCTGATCGATTACAGCAAGGGCAGCACCCTTGTCGAGAGCTTCGGCAGCAAATTTGTTTCCGTTAAAACTTTCACCTGACAACGCAAAGAAGATCGTATCTTTTACTTCTTTTCTTGAATCGGTTGAAACCTTTCCGGTTAACAGGAAATGTTCATATAGTTTGGCCAGTTGTCGCATAAAAAATAAAAAACCCCATGCATATTCATGAATGGGGTAAATTTATGAAATATTGTCGTTTGTTATCTTTTTCCGGCAGCAGGACTTCCAACACGAATCATAGCACATCGAAATCCAACTGTTGCAGATGCTTCATCTTCATTCAGGAATCTTCTAGAACCTGGACTCAGGTAGTAAACACCATCATTCCACGAACCGCCTTTTATAACCCTTGATCTGTCAGAAATTAATGAAGTAACTCCGTAATCATACATTTGAGCTGTAGCGTTCTTTTCGTCAAAATTACCCAGCCAGTCGGCTTGAATAGTAGATTCGTAATCACCATCACGGTAATTGACGTTGTTCGCTTTCCGGTAGTTTTTACGTGTGGCAGATTCTTCAGGTGTTACTTCTGTATATAGAATTCTTCCGAGGCTGTCTTTTTCTGCTACACCACCGTCAGCATCTTTCATTACATTTTTAAAAATATTACCTCTGTATGGGTTGTAGTCGGAAACAACCTGATGCGATAAGGGACGATATACATCCAATACCCACTCACTTACGTTACCTCCCATGTTGTAAAGGCCATAATCATTTGGCCAATAGGAACCGACCGGAGCAGGAATAGCGGCACCATCATTCAGGTTGCCGGCAACTCCCATATAGTCACCACTACCTCTTTTAAAGTTAGTAACAAAACTCCCGTAATATTTTCCTTCATCTGTTCTTACCCCATCACCGTTCCACGGGAATTCTTTACGTTCAACAACCCTGTTGTACAGCGTATTGCCAACAAGGCCGAGAGCAGCATATTCCCATTCAGCTTCAGTGGGAAGCCGGTATTTCGGTAATAAAATTCCATCTTCAAACCGTACATTCCTGATACCGGTTCCGTTCGGATCGAGGTCTTCCATACCTTCATTAACATATCCTTCATATTGTCCGGCCAGGTAAGCATCTGTATTGAAGTTATTATCATCTTTCTGATCAG
>QMPO01000214.1 GCA_003648625.1 Bacteroidota bacterium | reverse complement strand
CTTCGAAGCAAAGTTGTTTCCGGTGTATATTTCGATATTCCTTTCCGAGTTATAAACCAGAGGTTTCCTTCCGAATCTTCTTCTATCCGGTTAACCTTACCAAGCAATTCACCTTCTTTTGTATAACTAGTCCAACTTTTACCGTCAAACATCGACACGCCTCCCCCTTTGTTCAACATTGCTCCTGTTCCTACCCAGATATTACCATTCTGATCTTCATGTATCGTATTTACAATGTTATCAGCCAAACCGTTATCCTGTGTATAATTTGTCCAATTTTTACCATCGAAGACTGTAAGACCTCTTACGGTTCCAATCCAGATATTACCTTTTGAGTCTTTCTTTAAAGCAGTTATCCAATTATCAATTAGTTGATCATCCTGTGTATAGCTTTTCCATGATATACCATCATAAACATTAATTCCGCGATGTGTTCCTACCCAGATGTTTCCTTTTGAATCTTCAATAACTCTAATTACAAAATCATCATTTAAACCGTTTTTATGCGAATAATAAGTCCATGTCTCACCATCATATTTCATTAAACTACCATAATTGATTTTTACATTTGTAACTAAGGTCGCTGCCCTACTGTGATTAAGGGCCCCTAACCAGATGTTTCCTTTGCCGTCTTCCAGGTACGACCCAAAAACACATCTTCTTGAATTTGGAAATCTATCATCTTTATTAAAATGTTGCCATTCCGATCCATCGAATTTAGCAATTGATCCATGCCTGAAAAAAGATGTCCCCAGTTGTAAAGCTGCAATTTCACCTGGATGAACTTTTTCTTCAACGCTCGCCACCCAGATATTATGCTGTCTGTCCTCTTTAATAAGTATGATACCTACCCCGTAGATGCCACAACTTTTTTCTGTATAGCGAGTCCATGCATTTCCATCGAAAGAATAGAGATAGTTAGAGCCAACCCAGATCTTTCCTTGACTATCTTCCATAATACAGCTTATCATTTCTCTTGGCGATCCATCTTTTTTAACTTGCTTCGTGAATTCTCCATTTCTATATCTTGTTATTCCATTGACCGTTCCTATCCAGATAGCTCCTTTACTGTCTTCCATTAACACGGTGACATACTCATCGGGCAATCCCTCTCTTTTTCCAAAGGTTTCACAATTCTCCCCGTCAAATTTATGTAAACCTTCGTCTGTTCCAATCCACATATTGCCTTTGCTGTCTTCAATCATTGTTTGTACCCAATTTGATAATAAGACATCTTTTTTACAATAGTTTGTCCATGTTCCCTGTGCGATGCTATTGCCGATAACAATAAATAATGTAATGGTTGTTAAGTATAAAATCTTCTTTTCCAATTTTAAGTATTTAGCATTGTATTAGTACTTATTTAAGTAACCAACAACGGTTTTTAATGTGTTATTTTCTTGATTAATTCGAGCTGACCGTTTTTTACTTCTGTCAGCTTCCCATGTTCCGACATACATACCTCTCAGCGTGAATGAACCACTCATTTCATTGAAATCAGAATTAACAGTTCCTGTTTGCTTGAGCAATTCACCAGCTACATAATATTTAATAGTTATCTGGTATCCATTAATACAACAGCTTTGCAGCAGAGTGAACACATCCTTACTATCTTCTATTTTACCGCTTAAATTCGTTCCGTTTTGATTTAATGTCATTTCAGCGTCAACTTCTTTATTAATGGTGGTAAAATCATAATGTAAATCCCAATCACCGCTTAGATTAGTGTAAACTTTATCCTCTTTTTCACATGATGAATAAATGAGGAGGACGGAGATTAGCAGCAGAACCAGAATTTTTAAATTATTGGTTTTTGTTTTCATTTCGGTCGTTTTTTCTGAGGTTTCATTATACTTTGTGCATTCATGGAATGCATAACAAACATGCTAAATTTCAGCATGTTTCGCAATAGGCATTTATATGGGAGTTTTATGGTAAGAAATAGGGAGCGTTAATCTAATTTGCTAAATATGAGCAATTATGCTTGAAGTATAAATTGGTAATTCGATACGTGGATAGGGGCACACGTAAAAATTGATTATAGAGCGAGCGGTCAGGCTGTTTTGTGATCAGGTCAAAGCTGAGTTGTATTAAGCAGGCAACTAAAGCTCAATTACTTTATTTTTTATAGCCCATACCACCATTTCAACAACATTTTTCAGGACAATGTTGTGTTTCTCTTGTAGCTTAAGTTTTATGTTTTCTTTATGCGTGTTTACAACATCTGTTGATATATGAAGTTTGGATCCAATTTCCTTTGCACTTAGTCCATACGATAAATGCTTGATAACTTCTATTTCGCGATCTGTCAAATTAAAATTTCTTTTCTTCTTTAAAAAGTACAACATACTCTTTCTTTCCTTTACCATCAGTTTCATTATTGACTTAATATCGCATGTTTCACCAAAAATAAAACCATTTCCATTTTTCACCTCATTAACGGCATTAACGATTTCTTCTACTCCGGCATCCTTTAATATAAATCCATCCATACCTACATCAATAGCATCCAACACAACACCATATCCAGAAGCATTCATTTTATAATCTTTATGTGTAGATAACATAATAATTTTAACATGCTGATACTCCGGAGAATATTTAAGCTCTTTTGCCACTTCAATACCGTTTTTCCCCGGCATTTGGCAATCCATGAAAATTATATCTGGGATTAGTCCTGCATTAAGAAGTCGCATTAACTCATCTCCCGAGGCTGCTTCACCTATTATTTCCAGAACATCGCTATAGGTTGCCAGGTTAAGTTTTAATCCATCACGAAAAAATTTGTGATCATCAACAATGATAAGCGTTGTTTTTTTCATTTTGATTCTATGTTAACTTTTATTTGCTTTTTTCAATCGGTAACGAAAAAGTAAAACAACTCCCGCGTCCTTTTCCTTCACTAGTAACTTTTAAAACACCTTTATGCCGTTCAACAAATTCTTTACATAAAACCAGTCCAAGACCTGAGCTGGATTTTTGCATCTTCTTTTTGGAACTGCTGTCAAAAATATTTTTTATTTCATCCTTGCTTAAACCTTCGCCTGTATCTGTAATTGAAATGTTAATATAGCCTGCTGATTGTGTTGCATTAATGGTAACACTTCCTCTTTCACCTGTGAATTTTAAAGCATTGCTCAACAGATTTCTAATTACTAAATCAAGCATATTTTTATCAGCGGTAATTAGTAAATCTTCTTTAATCATCGAAGAAAGCTCTAATTTTTTCATTTTTGCCTGCACATGAAATAATGCGATATTAAGTTCTACAAGTTCTCTCAGGTTAACAGAGGTTGCATTGAACTTGAAAAAATTTTGTTCCGATTTTGCCCAATACAACAAGTTATCAAGTAATAAGTAACTTTTGTGGGCTTGCTCTTCCATATCCGCTGAATAGGTTATTATTTGTTCTTTTGACAGGCTCTCGGCTTTTTTTACAATCGGCTCTAAAAGAAGTATGAAAGAAGAGAAAGTGCCCCGAAGATCATGTGAAATAATGGAAAAAAACCGGTTCCTGATAGTATTTAATCTTTTTGCGTTTCTGTATGCCCTGAAAATTAAAAAACCAAAGATGAGAAGCAGACCAAGCCCGGCAATTACGAGATAGAACACAACTTTGCCTTTGTCCAGTTCTATCGAATACATTTGCTTTTCAATTTGTTCATTAGTCTTCTTTGACATTTCACGTCCCATACTATTGATCCAATAATTCTCTCTCTCATTCATCAGAATATCTACTTCATGAACAAAAAGTGAATCTTTAATCCGACTGTATTTATGTAGATAATCCAATGCTGTTTTGAAATTGTTTGTTTTAGCATACAGTTCTGAAAACAAATAAGATACATAGTATAACCTTTTGTAATCATTCATTAAAGCGGCTATGGTATTACTCCGTGATAAGAAAGACAGAGCTTTATCATATTTTTTTAAAGGCAGGCAGGATTTCCCGGCTTTTGCGTAACCGGCGCTCAATTTTACAGAATCTCCTGTTTGAGCACAAAGAAATGCCGCTTGCTTAAAAGAAGAAAGAGCTTCTTCATAGTTATGCATTTGATAAAGCGTCTCTCCATAATTGTTTAAGATGAAAATCAAACTTGCAGTATCTGAATTTCTTAATGCTATATTCTCTGATTTCGTAAAATAGAAAGCTGCCGAATCATATTTCGATTCGTAATAATATGATGCGCCAATATACTGGTGAATCTTGCTTAAGTATCTGCTATCAGTAACTTTTTGAGCAAAGTTTTCTGCTCTGAAAAAAAAAGATCGTGCTCTTTTGAAATTGTCGTAATCATAATATAAGAGTCCCTGCCAAAAAGTTACCATGGATGCTTCTTTGTACATTTCAAGTTCAGGAAAACGATGAAGATAGATTCTTATATAATTAGAGGTGCCGCCATGAGATCGATTTCTTTTTTGATGCAACAGCCTCAAAGTATTTCTGTTAACATACTCTGCGTCAACGGGCTGTTCAATAAATGGATCATCATCTTTAATATTAAAACAGTACTTTAAATGGTAGATAAAATCATTGATCCCTTTTTGATAGTTTATTTCGAGACTCAAATTAAATCCTTTTCTAATGATACCAACTGTTTTATTACCGGCCTCACTGATATTGCATTGAGAAATTTTACTGGCATATTCATAATACAATTCAACTTTATTCGAATCTTCAGGTATTTCTTTCTCGAAAAGTAATGAGTACAGAGAATCTATAGTTTGTCTGTGCTGACCGGATAAATCAAATGAAAAGCATAAAAAAATAATCAAGGTAAAAGATAATATTTTGATGAGTGAGTTCACTTCACATTGTATTGAGTGGATGTGCGATAAATTTTCATATTTACTTATATTTCTAATTTATCTTATATATTCTCTTTATGGATGCTTCGTGTTCTGTTGTTACGCCTGCTAAAAAACTTTCTCGGTGGACAGGTTTGGGTTAGTTTTTCTATTGACTACTAAGGCTCTAAGATACACAATATTTAGAGATTTGTCGCATATCCTATAAAACTAATGAACCAAATTTAGGGTGTCATTATTATAAATTTAGAACAATACTGTCCTAAATAAATATAATTTAGTAATGCCCTCAAGCCGGGCTGGCTCATCCTTTTTTTCTACAGCAAAAAAAAGGATGCAAAAAATGCCGCCACTGCTGAAAAAATTGCTAAAAAT
>QMPO01000213.1 GCA_003648625.1 Bacteroidota bacterium | reverse complement strand
GACCCATCTGAAACCGCTGGAACAGGCTGTGGCAATGATCAACGACGTGCAACCTGACCTCATCCTGTTTACGGGCGACCTTGTCAATTATGCTACAAAAGAAGCCTTCCGCTTTGAGGAAGTGCTGGCTAAGCTAAAAGCTGATAAAGGTGTCTATGCCGTGCTGGGAAATCACGACTACGGCGATTATGTTTCCTGGTCTGACCGGCAGGCTAAAGAACAGAACATGCAGGATCTGTTTACTTTTTTCGACAGGGTAGGATGGAAGCTGCTGCGGAACGAGAACGAAGTGTTTGAAACGGACTCGGGCAAGCTGGCACTGATCGGTGTCGAAAACTGGGGCGCCAACCCGCGCTTTCCCAAACACGGGGATATTGAGGTGGCCATGAAAGGAACCGAACATGCCGATGTTCGCCTGCTGATGACGCACGACCCGTCGCACTGGGATAAGATCATTGTTCCCAAAAACTATGATATAGATCTTTCCTTGTCGGGCCATACCCACGGATTCCAGATCGGTATCGAAACACCCGGTGTGAAATGGAGCCCCGCACAGTGGATGTACAAGCACTGGGCAGGCCTGTACCGGGATGAATCCACAGGGAAATATCTGTACGTGAACAGAGGTCTGGGGGTTATCGGATATCCGGGACGCATAGGTATCCTTCCTGAAATTACGCTTATCGAGCTGACCAGCTGATCCTGTTGCGCAAAAGTGTCCCTTCACACTGAAGAATACCGTTTCTGAAAATCTTCGTCATTAGTATTTATTTATAATGACTTGTGCCTTCTTTTATTGTAAATTAGCTGTCTTGTATTAAAGAATCATGCGTCAGAGCTGTAATAATAGTCTGACGATCATCGCAACCAATTATGATCTAATGCCGGCAGAAGCAATCATAAGTTTTCAGAACAGACATCAATTTGTACATTGTTCCTTCAGCTTCTTGTTGCTGCTCATCTTTTTATTGCCTTTCGAAAGTTCCGCCCAGGAAGACCGTGTGCGTATGCTCAAAGCCCGCGCTGACAGCATCCTTGGTGCTGATGATGAATTAGTTAACGGAACCATATACCTGCAGGAACATCTGATGGCAAATAACCATCCGTTTTTTCTTTATTCCGATTGGTACTTCGGAAACATAACTGTAAATGGCGACCTTTTTAAAGGGGTGTTTCTTAAATACGATATATATTCGGATAAATTAATACTGAAGGCTGCGCGTCACCGGGGTGGGACTGTAGTAATCAGTTTGAACAATGAATTTGTGGATAATTTCCGCCTGGGCGACAGATATTTTGTCAACGCAACCGATTTCAGGGTGAAAGGCCTGCAGACCGACTTTGTGGAGCTGCTTTATCACGGGAATTTTGATTTTTTCGTGGGTTATGTAAAATTGTTCAACAGCAATTACAGCAGCAAAGCACCTTACGGTTATTACGGAAAAACAATCAGTTTCTATTATATTCTTCAGGATGGCCGGCTGACAAGGATAAATGCAAAAAAATCATTGCTTGGTTATTTTGAACCGTACAAAAAGGAGATTAAACGGTTCATGAAAAAGAATAAAATAAAATACGGTAAGGCTTCCTATACGCAGCTGCACGCGTTGATGCACTATTGCGATAATTTAACTGTAGAAACGGTAAAATGAGCATAATACGAAATAGCATTCTACTGCTGGCAATTCTTGCCACACTCAGTGTTTTCGCTCAGGAAGCAAAGCAGATCGTTATATCAAAGGCTTATAATGATCTGTCATGGAATGACTTTGTCGCAAAAGCTGAAGCGGAACATCAGGTGCGGTTTTTTTATCATACGGACAGTATTCCGGATATACGCATGCAGGTGCAGAGCGACCATGCTGATCTGCTTTCCGTTATAGAGAGGAACCTGCGCCCATATGGTTTTAAAGTGGCTATGGATCGCGACGGCCATATATTTGTTACGAAATATTACCGGATCAATACGGCGGTAACAGACGGCTTTTTTGATGCGGTACAGCCCGAAGAAGAAGAGGATACAGCTAAAGCTGTGGAAACGGATTACCTGAAGACAAGGAAAGAATTCATTACACGGAAAGTGGTGATCGGTTCGAAGAAAAAAGGGGTAGGGAGTAACTATTTTACCGTGACAGGGTTGGTTACACATGCAAAAGACGGTACTCCGGTAATGGGTGGCAGCGTTTATGTGAAGGAACTGGAAACCGGCACGGTTACCGATGACGAGGGTTATTATAAAATGAAACTTCGCAAAGGGAGCTATACCGTTATCTACAACAGCATCGACAGTAAGGAACAGGCATACGAAGTCACCGGATATTCGGACGGAACCCTTGATGTGGTACTCGATCCGGAATCGGTTGACCTGGACGAGGTAGAAATATATTCGGAACGCGACCACAATGTGGCGGGCATCCACATGGGCTTTATAAAAATGGACGCCAAAAGCATTAAAGAAATCCCTGTCGTGCTGGGAGAGAAGGATATCATAAAAGTGATGCTGCTGATGCCCGGTGTGCAAACCGTTGGGGAAGGGTCGTCAGGGTTTAATGTGCGGGGCAGCCCGGTTGACCAGAATATGTTTTACCTGAGCAAGATGCCCATCTATAATGCATCGCACTTTTTCGGGTTCTTCTCAGCCTTCAATCCCGATATTGTGGAAGAGTTCAGCTTGTACAAAAGCAACATTCCGGCTATGTATGGCGGCAGGCTGTCATCCATTTTTGATATCACCGAAAAAAATGGTAACCAGAAGAAATTCTCCGCCCGCGGAGGGATCAGCCCGATTACGGCGCGGCTTATGGTGGAAGGACCCATTGTGAAAGATAAGTTGTCGTATTTGGTGGGTGTCAGGGCTACTTATTCCGACTGGGTGCTGCGGATGGTAAAAGACCCGGACGTGAAGAACAGCAACGCCTCTTTCGGCGATGCCGTGATCAATCTGTCGTATAATGTCAACAAAAAAAACAGGATCAGCCTGTACGGATATTTCAGCAGGGACAATGCTGAACTGAACGACCTGACAAAATTCAGGTACGAGAATATGGCCGGATCATTATCGTGGCGGCATGTGTTCAACAAGAAGCTGAATATGGAATTGTTCGCAGATGTCAGTAATTATTCGTTTCAGGAGCAAAACAAAGAACTGACTATATCGGCTTACAAACAAGAATACACCTTGCTGCACAGCGAAGCGGGCCTGAAGTTCATTTATCGTCCTGCCGACAATCATCAGGTGAAAATGGGGGCAGGCAGCGTATTGTATCAGATAAATAACGGCGATTTTCTTCCGCTGAATGATGCTTCCTTAATTGTTCCTGTTGAACTGGGTACCGAAAAAGGACTGGAGTCATATGTGTATATCAGCGATGAGTGGGAAGTGTTGCCTAACCTGACAGTTTATGGCGGGCTCCGGTTTAATTATTATGCGCAATTGGGAGCAGCCACCGTTTATGAATATAAGGAAGGCGTGCCACGCACTCCCGGAACAATTACCGATACCTTGCATTTCTCCAACAACCAGGTCGTGCAATCCTATTCGGGCCTCGACTACAGGGTGGGTGTTACCTACCTGATTAATCCGGATATGTCGGTAAAAGCCAGTTACAACAGATTGCACCAGTACATATTTATGCTTTCCAATACAATTGCCTTATCTCCTACGGATAAATGGAAACTGGCTGACTACAACATCGGACCGATGGCAGGCGATCAGTTCTCTGTTGGGTATTATGCTAACCTGGGAAGGAAGCGTATGTACGAAATCTCCATCGAGGCGTATTACAAAAAAGTAAAGAACCTGGTTGAATACAAAGACGGGGCTAACCTGCTTGTGAACGAATACCCCGAACAGGATATCATACAAGGGAAACTCGACTCGTACGGACTTGAATTCATGCTGAAAAAAACCTATGGCAGGCTGAATGGCTGGGTGAATTATACCTACGCCCGTTCGCTTGTAAATGCCGTTGATGAAAAAACAGGCGATTTTAATAATTTTGGACTTGAATATCCGGCAAACTGGGACAAACCGCATGCATTTAACCTGGTGCTTAATTATAAGATTTCAAAAAGACTGAGTGTTTCAACAGACGTTGTTTATTCAACGGGCAGACCTGTTACTTATCCTACGGCCATCTATTACCAGGACGGGCAGCCGGTGTTGCATTATTCGCTGCGGAATGAGTACCGCCTGCCTGATTATTTCCGTGTTGACGCCTCCGTGATCCTGGAAGGTAACCTGAAAAAGAAAAAATTCCTGCACGGTTCGTGGATTTTCTCTGTTTATAACCTGACAGGACGGAAAAATGCTTATTCGGTGTATTTTACCTCCGAAGGCGGACGTATTCAGAGTTATAAGCTGAGCATCTTCGGGATACCGATTTTTTCACTTACGTACGATTTTAAACTGGGGAATTACAATGATTAACTATCTGAAAATAACATTTGTCATACTGGCTGTCATTACACAATCGTGTGTCGAAAAGTATTTTCCCGATATTAAAGGTTATGAAGACCTGCTGGTGGTTGACGGAATGATCACCAACAATCCACCTCCTTACACGATCACACTTTCTTTGTCAAGTTCTGTAAACAGGCCGGAATTTAAACCCTATACTAACGCCCGTGTCACAGTTGTCGACAATCTGGGTAACGAAGAAGTGTTTCAGGAGGAACAACCGGGAAATTACGTAAGCTCACCTGATGGGATAAGGGGCGTCATCGGACGTAAATACAGAGTTATTGTGCACACAACAGACGGGAAAGAGTATGCGTCTGCATGGCAGGAGATGAAAGACCCCCTCGGTATTAACAATGTTTACGCTGAAATTGAAAGCAGAGTGACAGAGGATGAATACCATACCTTATACGGTTACCAGTTTTATATTGACACGGAAGTAGCCCGGGCTGATTCGGTGTATCTGATGTGGCTGGCGAAGGGGACTTACAAATACCGTTCTGACTTTCTGATCAGATATATTTATGATGACAGAAAGCTGACCCTCTTCCCTAAGCCCGATTCATTGCGCTTCTGCTATCATACCGATTACAACAACGGGTTTTTTACAGCTGATTTAACAAGATTCTCGCCGCCGGAAGTTACACATTTTCCATTGAATTATGTGACCACTGACACAAGAAAAATTTCGATAAGGTACAGCTTGCTGGTGGAACAGTACACAATGGATGTGGAGGCATTTGCATTT
>QMPO01000212.1 GCA_003648625.1 Bacteroidota bacterium | reverse complement strand
CAGGTACTGGGCTTCTTCGTTAAAAATACCGTCGTGTGCGATAAATGCTTTAAACCTTCCCTCGTGAATACCTGCCAGATAATAAACAGCATAACCACCGGCACTGGCGCCGACAGCACCCAGGCGATTCTCATCTACATAAGGCTCTTTGGCCATTTCATCAATAGCTGTCAGGTAGTCACCCATACTTTTCCCATGATAGTCACCACTGATCTGCTCCTGCCAGGCTTGTCCGAAACCGGAAACACCCCTTCGGTTGGGAGCTACAATAATGTAGCCGTTAGCTGCCATAAGCTGTAGTTCCAGCGGTAATGGAAGTTCTGGCTCAGCGGACCCTGCGGCCCCCCTTTGCAGTAAAGCAGTGCCGGGTACTTTTTATCCGGATCGAAATGAGGCGGGTAAATAATCATCGTCAGCATATCTTCACCGTCTTCTGTCTTCATCCAGCGTTCCTCCACTTTCCCCATGGTCAGTTTCCCGAGCAGATCCTTATTTGTAAAGGTTAATTGCTGTGCTTCCCCGTCGCTGATAGTCACCGCATATAATTCCGTAGGCATTGACATGGAACTCCGTGCAGCAATCAGTTTATCTCCGGCAAGGGCAATACTTTTATAGTCATGCATACCCTCGGTAAGCTTATCTATACTTTTGTCATTTATATTGTATCTGTAAACCTGAAAAGTTCCGTGCCAGTCGCTGACAAAATAAATGGCTTTGCTGTCGGCCGACCAAACCATTCCGCCTACATTCTGGTCGAAGCCTTCAGTAGCGTATGTAAGCTCTTTTGTATCCAGGTTCATAAGGAACAGTCGGTTTTGGTCTGATTCATATCCATCGCGTTCCATACTTTCCCAAAGCACATACGTTCCGTCGGGTGAGAATAGCGGCGCCACATCAAAGCCCATATTTCCTTCCGACAGGTTCTCCGTTTTTCCGCTTTCAAGATGATAGAGATAGATGTCCGAATTTGTTGAAAGTGTAGCGTCTTTGCCTGTAAGTTTCTTACATGTGTAGGCAATGGCTTTGCTGTCGGCACTCCAGTCGACCTGCTCAATACCTCCGAATGGTTTGAGAGGAGCCTGGTAAGGTTCTCCTTCCAGGATGTCTTTGGCATCCCATATCTTTTTCCCGTCATAGTCTGCCACAAACACATGGCTGTATGTATCCACCCACTCGTCCCAGTGGCGATACATCAGGTCGTCAATCACACGGCCGGTTGCCTTGGGCAAACCTTCATACAGCGCGGCAAATTTGTTTTCTTTCGGTACTTCTTTGGTAAAAAGAATCTTTGATTGATCAGGGGCATATTTAAAACCGGTAATACCACCTTCGATTTCCGATATCTGCTTCCGGTTGCTACCGTCCGGATTCATCTCCCACAACTGTGCCGAACCACTTTCAGCAGTTATGAACCCGATTTTTTTCCCATCCGGCCGCCAAACGGCATTATACTCACCTTTACATGTTTTGGTGATCTGTTTCAGATTGTTCCCGTCCACATCCATAGTGTACAGGTCGCGGTTTCCTTTATTTTGCTCAATAGAATAATATGTCACTCCGTATAAAACTGTTTTTCCGTCGGGTGACACTTCCTGACCACTCACCCTGCCAAATGCCCAAAGGGCCTCGGGGGTCATCAGGTCATTTTCCAGTGTAATTTCCAGTTTGCCAATAGGTGTGCATTTTTTTTCCTGAGCAGTTGTTTGCTGATAGCCAGCAAATATGATTGCGAGAAATAAGATTGGAAGGATAGGTTTCATTTGATTTATTTTTTAGATGAAACAACAAAAATAACGAATACGTGTGAGCTGCACACCAAAAATCAATGATTTCTTTTGACTGAAGTATTTGCAGCATGATGGTTCTAATTCTTTCATTTCACCTATTGACTACAACCGGGTATTTACACTTACATCGGGAATTTGTTAATTTATTGTTATAAAAACCGGCACGGAGTTAAGTATATGTTATTTCCTGTTTCAGGGCTTGCAGGAACACGAACATGCGCTATGTTCGCATCACGAAAAACAAGACGCCTTACCAGAGGCAAACTAAAACCAATTATACCACCAACAATTCAAGCCGCAACTTTCAAGGGAAAGAAGTCTCATTTCTAATTACAGAATTTTAAGGTGAACTCTTGAGAGATACCTTATAAAAGTTACAAAACAATAGTGTCCGTTATAACGGCCTGTCATTAATCAATAAAAAAGAGAACATCCGGTCTGTCACTATGCACGAAACAGTCAGGTAACAGCCACGGAAAAGTATACACAGATAACCATTAAATAAAATCGATTGCCTATGTAAACACTAAAATTAAAACAGTGCTTTAAAATTGAAAACAAATCTGCAAGCCTAACATAATTTTAATCATTTAAATTTTAACTATGAAAAAAGTAATTCTATTATTTCTTATTGCAGCAACAGTTGTTAGTTGTAAAAAGACGGAAAACAGTACGCCCGATGTAAAAAAAGAGGCGGATGTTTCCTTTAATGTAACCACTATTTTTCCGGATGCCGGAAGAGAGTGGGAATACGATGTTCCTCCATGCGATCCGGATGCAGTTCCGTCTTTCGCTAAAATTAAAATTGACGGTGTTGAAGGCCCTGACGCTGGTCCTGGCGGATCACCATCATCAGGTTATTTTGACATACCTGTTTTCTGGACAAATGACAACCTGTACACACAGGCGATAAAATTGCCTGTCGAATCAGAAGATGAGTGTACCGAGTACATGATCACGGAATTTTATCTGTATGCCGAAGGTGATACTGGTCCTTATATGATCAAAGCAGCACCATTGCCGGATTCTCCCTTCTATGAATTTGTGGAAAACGGTCTTGACCTGACTTTTGAGGTATGCGCCTTTGAAAAAATAGAGATCTATATTGATGTACTCTGTTTTGTTCCTGATGTATATGAACTGTTCGGATTCTTCTGGTTCGAAATTACGGAAATCACCGTTAGAGAAATGTGTTTCTTCGGAGACGTATGTATCGATTGGTGGCTGAACGAGATGGATGTTCCTTTGTGGGCATGGGTCGAATACGAAAACTACTACCAGAATCAGATGAATGGTATTCAGTCAGATATGCCGGCTATTATTACCCTGGTATTATTTAAAATGGTAGACGGTCAGTACGAACAGGTAAAATTCTGGACAAATGACAATTGGGATTATCCCGGAGAAGGCGAGCCACTGTGTATCAGGTATGCTGACTATGATAACGAAACCGACGAGTTTAAACTGGAATTATACATTTACGGACCATGGTTCTTCAACACCAATGATGTTTTTGGATATACGCAGGGCCAGCCCGAACATACATGGTATTTTACCGACAATGCAGATGTGCTTGACCTGAATGAAGACGGCGTTGTTGAATTCGCCTGGGGCGACTGTGTTCAAGATCCTGAATATCACCTTCCTGTTATTAACTAAAGGAAGTAATATTAACTTTTAAAAAAATTATATAAAGATGAAAAAATTAATATATATATTCATGATCGCAGCTATTGTTTTTACAAGCTGTAAGAAGAAAACGAACGACGAGCAGGCAACTCCTGTGAAGCAACAGGAAGTTGAATTTGCCGTAAATACCCTGCTGCCCTCAACCGACAGAACAGCCGGTTACAACATTCCTTTATGTGATGAGGAATTAAGCGCAGACTATGCCATTATTCTTTTGGATTCAGGTGACCCAAATGATCCTGACACTCTTTATGCTGATGTATATTACATAGGTGATCAGCTATACACCAAAGCCCTGATGATGAGCCCCGGTACTTATACCGTGGTAGGATTCCTGGTAATGGATGACTTGACCGGAGACGGCCCTTCGGCTGATGATATGATTTACAAAGCAGCTCCGCTGCCGGGTTCGGAATTCTTTGAATTTGCCGTAAATACATTAAACCTTGATTTTACAGTGACCGAGTTTGTTAAAACCAAAATCCTCATTGATGTGCTGTGTTTCATCCCGGATGTTTACGACTTGTTCGGATTCTTCTGGTTCGAAATTACAGAGATCACCGTCCGGGAAATGTGTTTCTTTGGCGACCTGTGCCTGAAAAGCACCGATGATTACATTGGCTCCCTTTATCAGGAATCAGGTGGTGGTTTGTTTATCGACGAGCCGGCTATTTTCAGGATTCTCGGAATACACAATGGCGATACGATGAATTCGGGTGAATTTTACACCAACGTTGAATGGCTGGGTGTAGGCGATCCGCTTTGTATCAGATATGCCGACTACGATTACGAAACAGACAATTACACCTTCGAACTATGGGTGTATGTCAACGTTGGCGGCAACTTCGATTACGTACACCTGTACACATGGGAGTGGACAGATAACTTTGAAGATACCTATGATATAGGTGACGACGGCATTGCTGAATTTGTTGTGGGTAACTGTAACTATTCCGATACTGACTTTCAGCTGCCACCTTACATGAACCTCCCTCAAAGTGCTACAATGACCCTGGGATCACAGGTTGACCTGGGTACGCTTGGTGGTTACTGGGATATGACACTGTCCAATTTTTATCCGGCAGGCACTTATGACATTCCCGAGAATGTGATGCTGCAAGCATGGTGCGGTGACGAGAATACGACCATAGGTTCCGGATCTCATCAGGTGGACGTTTACAGCACCCTGGATCCTGTCGCTTTGTTCCCAACCGGACATAATCTGACGGATCTGAGACTGCAAAAGCTGAATTACTTATTCAATTACTACCAAACAGCAGGTATCGATGTATTTGCTCCGGCAAATTCAACCGAGGCCTATGATATCCAACATTCTATCTGGGGTGTTATCCACTCTGGCGACGGACTGGCAGCATATCAGCCTGCCGGTATGACAGTAACTGCTTTGGGATTATCAAATGCAGCTTTGCAAAACGGTGCCGGTTATTCACCTTTGCCGGGGGGTAACGCAGGCGTATTGTTCTTTAAAGATGAAGGTAACGGAAATTATGTGGCGCAGCTTATTTTAGTTGTTGTCGATCCGTAATCAATCTTTTTAGGGATGAATTGAACATTCCCGGTTGTATTTGCCGGTAAACAGTATGTACCGGCAATACAACCAAAAATATAAATCAGTAAAAATCCTGATTCCTGAGACAGGGTTACATGAAGTGGCTGTCTCAAAACAAATTGAGACAGCCCTTGTTTTTTATTATGCTTTTCATACAATAACGTCAAAAATAAAT
>QMPO01000211.1 GCA_003648625.1 Bacteroidota bacterium | reverse complement strand
TGATTCCGTCTTTCTCGTGGGGAGGGACTCAGGGGTTTAAATTGTATCACCTGAATAAAGTGTACAAAGTTGCTGAAGCTGTGATGAAACGCAGGGATTGTGTTCTGGATGAAACAGAAAAGAATATCCTGGCTTATCTTCATCAGAATACGGTTGTCAGGAAATAGCAGATATTTATAGAAAAACAGAAGTTTCGCCGGATGCAAAACGGTGTGGCATGTTAATTGACTAGATACAAGGAAAGAATATAAAGTGCGTTTGTTGTGCCGGATGGCCTTTTTAAAGACTAGATAATCAATGACATATGATGTTGTTCGTTATTGCAGGCTGACAAACTGACGGAATGGAATACAGAAAGAAAAGAAATATGAAAGATATTTTGGCATTATCAGATATAATTGATCCGGAAACAGAATTTTTCCCATTACTCTCAACAGAGGACGAGGAACAAATGAACGCAGAGGAAGTTCCTTCCGAGTTGCCGATTCTCCCATTAAGAAATACGGTTTTATTTCCCGGTGTGGTCATCCCAATTACTGTTGGCAGAGATAAGTCAATTAAACTGATTCGCGAGGCGTACAAAGGAGATAAAACCATTGGCGTTGTGGCACAAATCGATGCATTAATTGAGGATCCTGAGCCGGAAGATCTGCACCGGATAGGAACGGTAGCCCGGTTGATCAGGATTTTACAAATGCCTGATGGCAATACAACAGCTATCATACAGGGGAAGAAAAGATTTGAGATTGAGGAAGTGACGCAAAAAGATCCCTATTTCAAGGCAAATGTCAAGGGATTCGAAAAAACAAATATCATTCCTGATGATGATGCCTTCAAAGCCTTGATATCTTCAGTTAAAGATATTGCCATCCAGATTATTGAAAAATCACCGAATATTCCAAGTGAAGCTGTCTTTGCCATAAACAATATCGAAAGCGCAGTTTTTCTTGTCAACTTTGTTTCATCTAACCTGAACATCGATAACGATGAGAAACAGAAGCTTCTGGAGATGACCGATCTGGAAATTAAAGCCAAAAAAGTACTGGAACTGCTGACAAAAGAGCTGCAAATGCTCGATCTTAAAGTTGATATCCAAAAGAAAGTTAAAGTAGATATTGACAAGCAGCAACGTGACTTCTTGCTACACCAGCAATTAAAAACCATTCAGGAAGAACTTGGCGGAGGACCTCATGACCAGGAAATAGGTGATCTGGAGAAAAAAGCAAAAGAAAAGAAATGGCCGGAGGAAGTTGGAGAAGTGTTTAACAACGAACTGGCAAAGTTAAAACGGATGAACCCATCGGCAGCTGAATATTCCATACAGTTGAACTACCTCGATTTATTCGTAGAACTGCCGTGGAATGAGTTCACTGTGGATAACCTTGATTTGAAACATGCGCAAAAAGTGCTGGACGAAGATCATTACGGTCTGGAAAAGATAAAAGACAGGATTATCGAATACCTGGCCGTGCTGAAGTTGAAGAACGACATGAAAGCACCAATTTTATGTTTTGTCGGCCCTCCGGGAGTTGGGAAAACATCTCTTGGTAAATCGATAGCCAGGGCTTTAGGCAGGAAGTACATCCGCATGTCGCTGGGTGGTGTCCGTGACGAAGCGGAACTGCGTGGGCATAGAAAAACATACATAGGAGCCATGCCGGGAAGGATTGTACAAAGCCTGAAGAAAGTGAAGTCGTCTAACCCATTGTTCATGCTGGATGAGATTGATAAAGTAAGCGGAAGCAATTACAGTGGAGATCCGCAGGCAGCCCTGTTGGAAATACTGGATCCCGAGCAGAATATAGCTTTTCACGACAACTACCTCGAAGTGGACTACGACCTGTCAAGGGTATTATTCATCGCTACGGCAAACACACTGGCAACGGTTCACCCTGCTTTACGCGACCGGATGGAAATAATAGAGCTTCCGGGTTATTTGCTTGAGGAAAAAATAGAAATTGCCAAGAGGCACCTGATCCCGAAGCAGTTGGAAGAGCATGGCGTGCTGGACACCCAGGTGTTGTTTAGTAATAAAGTTTTAGCAGCGATCATCGAAGATTATACACGCGAAGCCGGGGTGCGGTCGCTGGAAAAGAAAATAGCTCAGATCATACGGAACCGGGCTAAGTATATTGCCTTAGGCGAGAAGTTTCACCGAAAAACTGAACCGGAAGACCTGAATGAAGTGCTGGGGCCGCCAAGATACCAGAAGGAAAGAGATATTAACAACGATGTAGCAGGGGTTGTCACCGGGCTAGCGTGGACTTCTGTTGGAGGTGAAATTTTATTCATTGAAGTGAGTCTGAGTAAGGGTAAAGGACATCTGAAACTTACCGGCAACCTGGGAGATGTTATGAAAGAATCTGCCAGCATTGCTTTTGAGTATCTGAAATCGCATGCACAGTTGCTTGACATTTCACCGGAGATATTCGAAAACTGGAATGTGCACCTGCATGTGCCGGAAGGGGCAACCCCGAAAGATGGTCCGTCAGCCGGAATAACGATGCTCACAGCATTGGCTTCTGCTTTTACGCAGAGAAAAGTGCGTGATAAAATGGCCATGACAGGAGAGATCACTTTACGTGGTAAAGTGACGCCGGTGGGCGGTATAAAAGAGAAGATACTTGCCGCCAAACGGGCAAAGATCAAGGACATCATCATTTCCAAAGAGAATAAAAAAGATATCGAAGACATTAAAGGTGACTACATCAAAGGGTTGAACTTCGTTTATGTCGACAATATGATGGAGGCACTTGATTTTGCCCTGTTGAAAGAGAAGGTAAAGAATCCGATGAAGATAGATTAAAGTCCGAAAGGCAACTTTCCTTTTCCTGACTCTAAAATTACGTAAGAAGTTTAATCCCATATGGCCAACTTGACTTTCTGAGAACTCTTGTCTATCTTTGTCATACCCCGATTTCCTGAAAGAATATATTATTGCCATGAAAGCGTACATCCTCTCGTTATTTAACGGGATAAATCGTAGAACAACATTGCTGCTGCTTATCCTCTCAGCAGTGTTAATAAGTACAGCATTTCTCATTGGTGTTAGTGACAATATAACAGCAATCATTGTGTTGATTTCCGGGATTCTTCTGCTGGTAGCAGCATTTATCCATATATGGAAAAAGATAAAGTCATACCTGCTTTTCGCATTGGTTTCGGCCCTCGCTTTTCCTTTATTTGTGGTCTTACACAATGTTTTCTCGGGCCTTGCCGATTTGATTTCCGGTAAGTTATGGCTTGTCGGGATATTGAATTTTTTAGACGCATTCACTTTTGTTCTGGCCGTTATAATTTGCCCTGCTTCTGTTGTAGCAGGATTGCTGGGAGCCCTGATCCTGTTTATTAAAGAGAAAAGAGCGGAATCAGGTAATTCTGCCGGATGATCACCTGCGAGATTATCCATTAAAATCCCGTCAGTATTAGTACATTTGTTTCAAAATACAGAAACGAAATTTTGGATCAGAAATACAGAATAATACCTGTTAGAGTTTGGCTTCTTTGCTTTCTTGTCATGGTGCTCGTAATGTCCTCATGCCAGCAAAAGGAAAAATATGAAAACAAAAAAATATTCCGCTACAATGAAGCATCGGGTATAATGACCCTCGATCCGGTTTATGCCCGCGACCAGGCGCACATCTGGGTGTGTAACCAGTTGTACAATGGTCTGGTACAGTTGGATGAACAGTTGAATGTCATTCCTTCTGTTGCCCTTACGTGGGAAATATCCAAGGATGGTTTGACTTATGTTTTTCACCTTCGGAATGATGTGTTTTTTCATCAGGATGAAGTTTTTCAGGAAAAGGATCGTAAAGTTACGGCTGCTGATTTTGTGTATAGTTTCAGGAGACTGGCATCTCCGGAAACCGCCTCTCCGGGGGCATGGGTGTTGTCTCCGGTTGCCCGTAAGGAAAGTGAACTGGCCATTGAAGCTGTGAATGATTCTACGCTAGTCATCCATCTCGAAAAACCTTTCCCGCCGTTTTTAAGTATCCTTTCAATGCAGTATTGTTCCGTTTTGCCACGTGAAGCGGTCGAGTTTTACAAAAATGATTTTAGAAAACATCCGGTTGGAACAGGGCCGTTTTATCTTCGGAACTGGGAAGAGAATATTAAAATGGTATTGCGTAGGAATAACAGCTATTTTGAACGAGCCGGAGACGTAAAGCTCCCTTTGCTCGATGCTGTGTCCATCACCTTTGTGGAAGATAAGATGACCGCATTCCTGGAATTTACCAAAGGCAACCTTGATTTCCTTTCGGGGATTTATCCATCGTATAAAGACGAACTGTTGAACAGAAAAGGAGAGTTGAGGGAAAAATATACCGACAAATTCCGAATGATCAGCGTACCGTATCTGAATACCGAATACCTTGGAATACTGGTTGACACATCCGTTAAAAACAATCCGTTGAAAGACCTTCGTCTGCGCCAGGCAATCAACTATGGGTTCGACAGGGAGAAAATGATCCGTTTCCTGCGAAACGGTATCGGAATACCTGGTAACAGGGGAATGATCCCTAAAGGAATGCCTGCTTATGGCGAACAAGCCACTTATGGTTATCATTATAATCCTGATAAAAGCCGTGCTTTAATTGGGCAGTTGAAAGATGAAGGATATACATTACAGGGTATTCAACTGGTTACTACCTCCGATTACCTCGATCTGTGCAAGTTTGTGCAGGCGCAGTTGGATGAGATTGGTTTGCAAATAGAAATTGAGGTTGTGCCTCCGGCTGTTGCCATCGAATTGAGAGCCCATTCGCGGGTGAATTTCTTCAGGGCTTCATGGATTGCAGATTATCCCGATGAGGAAAATTACCTTTCGCTGTTTTATTCAAAGAATTTCGCTCCGGACGGACCAAATTATACGCATTACGCAAACTCACGGTTTGATAAATTGTTCGAACAGGCTTACCTGGAAAACGACCGAAAAAAAAGAAGCGAATTATACAGGGTTATGGATAGCATCGTAATGTCAGATGCTCCGGTTGTTGTCTTGTATTATGATGAAGCGGTACGTTTTCTTAACAAAGAGGTTAAGGGTATGAGGGTCAACCCGATTAATCTACTGGACCTGAAGGAGGTAGATAAAATAAATTAACCTGCCTGTCTCATAATCTTTCTCTGTAAAATAGTATTGACAAGTATGATGTCTAAAATCATAAAATTCTTTCTCTATTCGGTTGGTTTTCAACAGTAATTTTGTACTTTTGCAGCCAATTTTTCGCAT
>QMPO01000210.1 GCA_003648625.1 Bacteroidota bacterium | reverse complement strand
GGATTGTATTTGATTTACCGGGTGTTCCGGATGTTTTACGGCCGGAAAAAAGGATTATTAACGAGTTAAATCTTTGTATTACTATGCTGAAATATTTGTTAGGTTTTGCAATTTTTATTTTCTTAATGATAGTGATCCGGTATGGTTTAAAAGTTGCCGGTCTATGGGACGACAAAATTACCAGCAAACTCAGAAATACATTCACGGGATTCAACTGGTTTTATCGAATACCGTTTTCCATTGGCGTGATACCCGAATATTTTTTCTGGTTGACAATCGGAAATAATAATTACTTCAAAACCAACTGGTGGGCTCTAAAAACCAGTTCGTTCATTACTTTCCTGTTGTTTATCGCAGCACTTTCCAACAGAAGCGAAATGGAACTTTATTATTCGCTGGCAGCCTTAAAAGAAAACGGGATTATGTCCTATGTAACATCGGGCATTACCTTTTGGTATCTGAATTTAATAACCGTGTTTTATTTTACCGTATTCATCCTTATCGTCATCGAAAGCATCAGGATGCATCACTGGTATGCACCTGTAAGGATAATTATGTACAGTACTCTCAGTCTTCTTATGTCTGTTGTAACGTTCATTGTTTTAGGGCTGATCATACTGGTCACTTTTCTTTACATTGCTTATAAAATCATTAAATTCCTTTTCTTTTCCAGAAACAAGAAAAGACGGGAAGAGGATGATGATGAAGATGTTTCAGAAACATTGAACAACAATTACAGGGTATTCAGAGCAGAACTGTATGCATGGGAAGACGATCTCAAATCTTCCAGATCATTCAAAAGGAAGGAACGGGAAACCACGGAGGTGAGGAAAAGACCAAAGATAAGAAGAAAGCATAAAACAAAGCCAAAGGACAACGATATTCCCAGGTTTCATCCCGAATAATTTTCTATGAAAGCAGACATCCATAAGACCTTAACCCGGCTTGATCTCATCATCGGTCGGGAAGCTAATTGCCATTTCAACAACCCTGTTGCACCCGGAAAAATAGAAACCTTTGAAAAGAAGAACGGCATCAGGCTGCCCCTGTCGTACAAGCTGTTTCTGGAGTACACCAACGGAGGTATGATCGTCAGCGACAGGCTCGAAGAGATCATCAAAAGAGACAAGGAGCTGGATACCGCCAAATGGAATGCCACGTTTTTACTCAGTCTCGAAGAAATAGAAGAAAAATACAACGACAAGGCATCCTGGAATTTTGGCGGTGCAGAGCTGGCAGGAGGCCCCTACCCTTTTATTCCGTTTTGCTCTACCGAAACCGACGAATACCTTGTGTTTGTTTCGTTAAGTAAAGAGAATGAAGAATCGCCGGTTTTTGATGCTTTTCACGAAGAGTCGGTAAATTCGTGGGGACTGGTTGCCGAAAATTTCAACGAGTTTCTGATCAGTTACTTAGACACACTCGGTCATCCGAATGTTTTGGGAGACGTAGCAAAAGGAATGGCCGTCGATTTTATAGAAACTCCCGAAACCGTAGAAACCGGAGAAGAGTCGCAGGAGGAAATAATTGACAGAACAACAAAAAGGCTAAAAGTAAAATCTGATGACGACTGGGCTTACATGGAACGCGGAATGGCTTATATGAAACTTGGGGATACAAAGTCTGCACTGAAAGATTACAACCAAAGTATAGCGCTGGCAGGCGACGATCCTTTTTATTATTTTAAAAGGGGTGAGTTATACCGCAATGCAGGCAAGAAAAGAGCTGCTTTGATTGATTTTGATACGGCTGTCAAGCTCAAGCCTGATGACGCCTTATACCTGTCATTCAGGGCGGAGACTTTATACGACATGAAAAAACACCAGAGGGCACTGAAAGATGTAAACCTGGTTATTGAAAGGGATGATACCGACCTGTTGGCTTACATGATCAGGGAAGATATCTACAGGGCCATCGGCGAGACCGAAAAAGCCGATCTGGATGCACAGAAGATAAAAGAGCTGGAAGAAAATAAATAGTTATCCTCCAAACTTAAACCCGATCTTCGGACTGTCCGCCTGTATTTCTCCAACTAGCTTGCGCGCGAATATTTCGCGTGCAAGCGACATTTTATTAACTTTGACTACATGTCAGAAAAGTACAAATTCCGGGATCCCGATGGAATGTATTTCGTCACAATGACTATTACCGGATGGGTGGATATTTTTACGAAGTCTACCTACTGCGACATTTTTATCGATTCATTGAAATATTGCCAGAATAACAAAGGATTGGTTGTGCATGCATGGGTCATCATGTCCAACCACGTACATCTGATCATCAGCAAAAATGGCAATCTGCTACTGTCAGCTATTTTGCGGGACCTTAAACGATTTACCTCCGTTGAAATTATCAAAACGGTCAAATCAGGTAACGAAAGCCGAAAAAAGTGGATGTTGGAGATATTCGCCAAAAAGGCAGCCAAATTAAAACGTGTCAATAAATACAAAGTCTGGAAAGACGGGAACCATCCCATTGAGATCTATTCCAATACCGTTATAGACCAGAAACTGGATTACCTGCATAACAATCCTGTAAAAGCAGGCATTGTTTACAAACCGGAAGAATATGTTTATTCATCTGCCGTTGATTATGCCGGAGGTAAAGGTTTGATTGATGTTGTTTTGATTGAATAGTTGTCGCGCCTGGCACGCGGAAAATCCGCGCGCCAGGGGTAAAGAGTTGGAAGAAAATAAATAGTTATCCTCCAAACTTAAACCCGATCTTCGGACTGTCCGCCTGTATTTCTCCAACCCCAAATTCCTGCACATCGTCCAGTGTCAGAGTAGCCATTGCTTTTTTTGTACGCTCGCTCTTCTTCATTCCGGCCATACGCAACTCCTGGTTCCGGTAGGCTTTCTCCACCAATTTGCGGATGGATCGTGCATTGCCGAAAAATTTATTGCGGTGGGCATACAAATGAGCGATGTATTTCTTCAGATGTGCTTCGGCTGCGGCGTCAGCTTTCAGCCCGTTCTGAGCGAACATGCTCACGGCAATTTCCCAAAGTTCTTCTTCGGTGAAATCTTCAAAATGAAAGGTTTTGTCGAAGCGTGATTTCACGCCGGGGTTCGACTCCACAAAGCGTTTCATATTATCAGTATAACCGGCAGCGATCACAGCAAACTCTCCGCGGTGGTCTTCCATTTCCTTGATCAGCGCGGCAATGGCTTTTTTGCCAAAGTCGGTACCGCCGCCTGCTGCTCCTCCCCCTTCGGTAATGGCATAGGCCTCGTCAATGAACAGGACTCCGCCCATAGCGTTTTTTACCAGTTCTTTGGTTTTGATAGCTGTCTGCCCAACCCATCCTGCGATCAGGTCGCTACCATCAGCATCAATCAGGTGGCCCCTTTCGAGCAGACCCAGGGCTTTATATATCTTGCCTACGATCCGGGCTACCGTCGTTTTTCCTGTCCCCGGATTTCCTGTAAAGATCGAATGCATCGAAAAGGCTTTCAGCACATCCCGGTCCATCTCGCGGTAATATCGTGTGAGACGGATCAGCTCGTGGATCTCCTGTTTAATCTGCGCCAGGCCGATCAATGTATTCAGCTCCGCCAGCGCCTCTTTTAGCAGATGCTCATCCACATCCAGTTTCAGCCGTTCGCTGATCTCTCCTTTTGTCAGATCCTCTATATCTTCCGCTGTAATGGTCGAAAGCATCTCTCTGGTCAGTTCATCCGGGTCATGTTCACGCACCAGCCGGATACCCATATTCATCTTAGCTTCATCCACCAGGGAGTGTACCAGGCGGGCATTGCCGAATGTACGGTCGCGTTTGCGGAATGCATCGGTAACAATTTTCTTGAGTTTTTTCCAGGCATCGTCCGACAGGGTAACATCCATTTTCCGTGCTGCATATTTTGCGATCTTCACCAGTTCATCGGGTGTATAGTCATCAAAATAATAGTGGTTACGCAGCCTCGATTTCAGGCCCGGATTGGAGTTGATCATAGCTTCCATCTCCTTCGGATAGCCGGCCATCATAATGGCAACATCGCCCGGCCCGTCGCTCATCTCTTTGATTAGGGCTGCTACGGCTTCGGGGCCGAAATCGTTGCCTCCCCCCTCTTTGTACAGCATATATGCCTCGTCGATAAAGAGGATGCCACCGCGGGCTTTCTCAATGGCGGCTTTAGTTTCTTTACCGGTTTGCCTGACATATCCCGAAATCAGATCGTTGCTGGCCACTTCGTGCACATGCCCCTTGGAAAGGAGACCCATCGCATGGTAAATCTTTCCAAGAAGCTTCACAACGGTGGTTTTTCCTGTGCCCGGATTGCCGGTAAACACACTATGCAGATTGATCTCTTCCTCGTCTTCAAACCCCTTCTCTTCCCTGTACTGCAGATATGTCAGATAATCCACATACTCTCTGATCTTATTTTTTATTTCCCGCAAACCTACCAGTTCATCCAACTCCGACAGGATTTCCTCCAGCGGCCGGTCGTCGATAATAATTTCTACATCCCCTTTTCCCGTCTCCTTATTTTCCGTTTCTGCACCCGTATCTTTCTCACCCTCACCGATGGGCTCATCTGCCACGCTTTCATCATCCTTTGGCGTATCTCTGTCGGAAACAGTAACTTTCCCGTAAAATTCCGCCACCTCTTCATTGATCAGGGCCTCATATTCGCTGATCCGTTCAACGTGCTTATCGCCCACGCTGAAGGGGATCATGGCCACTACATTATCCATAAAAACCACATCGATACGGTAATTGTCTTTGATCCACGAGTCACCATCGACTGTTCCTCTTCCTCCGGTGAAAGGAAATGTTTCGCCCGGTCCCAGGTCAGGTGAGACATACCCAAAACTGTCTGCCATACCCACAAATAGCCCGGTGTCATCGTAATAGTTAAAAAACAACTCGCACAGCCATGGATACTCCAGTTTGTTAACGAACTTAAACTCCGCCATCACATAGCGGGTGTCTTTTTTACTGAACTGCTTTAGATAAACCCGCTTATCTTCCTCCAGATCGCCGTTGGCTGCCTCGTAAGTCTTCAGCGAAACCACTTCAAAATACGGATTGTTGCCGGGTGTTACCCTGCCAACATCTTCGATATAAAAGCGCGTGCTTCCCACCAACTCGTCATTGATGTACACCTCCCACAGATAATCACCTTTTGCCCAGCCCTTGCCATAGATTTTGTTTCCCCAGCCAAAGGTGCAGAGGACGATATTTTCATCTTTGGAGATCGTATATTCCTCGACTTCGGAACAATGCTGTTTCGTTTTTTTATCCCCGTCGAGCGTATAGGCTTCCCAGG
>QMPO01000209.1 GCA_003648625.1 Bacteroidota bacterium | reverse complement strand
CAGCCGAAATCTTTGATCCAGGAGGGCAGGGGAATGCCGACGGGTTTATTTCCATAATCCATGGGTTGATTCTGGTTTTTCCACCCCCTGTCTTCCCCGTCGGCGGGGGCAGGTTTCCTAAGTTTTTTTTCTGTGATTTTATATTTCTTTTGGTCGTAAGTTGCTCTCCGCTTTTTACTATGAAACCCGGGGTTTGCAAGGGAGGCGACAACCGACGGACGCAATCTTATGGATCGCCGGGGGAGTGTTGTTGTACATACCAGACACAGCTTCGCTCCCTCAGTCACATGTTTTTGCCGGTTTCCCATTTGTGTCTGAACAAAAAAAGAGGGTGTTTTTTAATCTTTCAAATGTAAGAAAAGTATCAGATTAACCCAGAAAAATGTTAAAAAACGGGGACAACTATTCATGGGGGGGCAGTGTTCTTCTGAATAGCCCTGTCCGTTTTATCATGTGGCTGACTTGCCTTTCTGCAAATTGAATGGTGGGAATCTTCGATTTCTCGTAAATTTTTTTCATCTTTGTTGTACACAAATTTAAAGAAACTGTTTAAATTTCAAATGTAAAATGCAACATCACAAGCTCATGCGACACAGTTATCTTTTATGGCTTTTCCTGTTGGCTCTGCTGGCGGCTTCCTGCTCGAGAAAACTGGATCAGACAACCTATATGTATGGCATCCGGGATTCCCTGTATCCCAATGGGCCGGTACCTGATGAATATAAGATAGAAGTTAACGACCAGTTATATATTCAGGTTATTTCCGACGATCCGCAAAATGCTGTTTTTCTGAATCTGATACAGCCCGACAGAGCTAATATATCGGGAAATAATACGGAGCTGATCACTTATCTGGTAGATGAAAACGGCGATATCTATTTTTTACTGATGGGGAAAATTCATGTAGCCGGTTTGACTGTCGAAGAATTACGCAGATTGTTACAGGGTAAAGTAGATAATTACCTCGCCAATGCAGCTGTGTTTGTGAAACTGGTAGGCCGGAATATTACGGTGCTGGGCGAAGTGGATCATCCGGGGCAGCATACTATGGTCAAAAACCGGCTGAGCATTTTTGAAGCCATTGGTACGGCCGGTGACGTGACCGACTGGGGCAATTACGGAGATGTGATGTTGATCCGCGAAATGCCTGAAGGGAAGCTGATAACCCATATTGACCTGCTGAATCCTGATTTGGTAAATTCGCCATATTATTACATCCTGCCCAATGATGTGCTTTATGTAAAACTGGATAAAAAAGTACGGGGCGAAAAGAATCTGGCGCCGTTTTCGGGTGTTTTCCTTGCTTTATCCATCATATCAACCGCTTTGTTAATAGCCAATCTATTCATCAAATGACACCACCAAATCAACGCAACAATAAACCTGTTTCGGGGAAATCTGCTTCGAATGAAGACATGGATGTACGCCGCCTGGTGATCAGTGTACTGCGCAACTGGTATTGGTTTATATTGGCAGTAGTGGTGGCCCTGGCCATTGCCTTTTTGTACAACCGCTATACTACCCCTTTGTATAAGATATGTTCCAGTATTTTAATCGAAGAAAAGAATACGGGTTCTCCTTTGTCGGGGAATATGAATAACGGGGATGTTTTTCAGGGTTTCAGCCTGATGGGAAGCGATTACAATTTATTCAACCAGATGGCGGTGTTGAAGTCGAAACCCTTGATACGCAGGGTTGTGGATGAGCTGGATTTTGAGTTGAGTTACTACAGAGAAGGAAATATTATGACGAGCGAGATGTATCGTAATCCTCCTTTCAGGGTGCAATGGGAGGAAGGCCATCCACAGGTGATTAATGCCGATTTTTATGTCAGCTTCCTGCCCGGCGGAAAACTGGAACTGTCGGTTGACGGGGAAAATGTCCCGGTTTATGATTACCTGAATGATAAAGTCATAAAAAGATTACCTGACTTAGCATGGTTCGGGGAGGGGGATGCCGGTACACCTGTGGGTACGGATAATTTTTCCTTTACCGTTTATGCGGATGGAAATGCTAATTATGATCTGAATAATTATGACGAGTATTTCTTTCGCTTTCGTACCAACGAATCACTGGCAGATCAGTATAAAAAAAACCTGACTATTGAAAACGTGCCTAAAGAATCATCTATCCTGGAAATTAGTTTATTGGAAGAAAATGAACAGAAAGGAGTGGCTTTTTTAAATAAACTGGCTGAGGTGTATGAACAATATAACCTGGGAAAAAAGAATGAGAATGCCAGCAGGACGATCAAATTTATAACCAGTCAACTAGCCAGTATTTCCGATTCGCTCTCCATCTCGGAGGATCTGATGCAGGATTTTCAGTCGAAAAACAAGATCATTAACATTTCGCTGCAAACAGAACAACTGTTAGACCAGATTAATGACCTGGATAAGCATAGGGTGATGCTGGAGACGAAAGACAAATACTATAATTATTTGCGGGATTATATCCGGAATAACCAGCATCTGGGGAATGTCATTGCGCCCTCGGCAATGGGTATTGACGATCCTTTGCTGAACAGCCTGATTGCCGAACTGAATACATTGATTGTGGAAAAGTCCAGCCTGACCTCAGTGAAAAACATGGAGCATCCCAAACTGAAACGGCTGAATGCCCAGATAGAAAGTGTCAAGAGCAGTTTGCTGGAAAATACCAACAACATCATTACGCAGTCTGAACTGTCTCTGGCCGATGTCAGGAAGCGGCTAACCTATTTTGAGGCGAGGGTGCAGAAATTACCCAAAACCGAAAGGCAATATGTGAATATTCAGCGGAATTATTCGCTGAACAATGAGATATATACTTTTTTACTGGAGAAGTTGGCGGAAGCACAGATCGCCAAGGCATCCAACACACCTGACAACAGGGTGGTGGACGAAGCGGAATCGCAGGGGATTGTAAAACCTGATAAAAAGCTGGTTTATGCCCTGGCCTTTTCCCTGGGGCTGATCATTCCTTTGTTGATCCTGTTCCTGAAGGATATGTTTAATACCAAAGTGTTGTCGGACGAAGATATTAAAGAAATTACCGAATTTCCTTTGCTGGGTTATGTGTATAATACTTCCAAAGATTACAAAGGAAATACGTTGGTACTTGACAAGCCCAACTCGCCATCCAGTGAACCGTACCGGGCCATCGAACATAAATTGTTATTTTATAAAAATGCGGCACTTAAAAATCAGCTTATTGCCGTTACCTCTTCGTATGTAGGCGAAGGGAAGACATTTAACGCCATCAATATTGCCTCGTTGGAAGCCCTGTCAAAGAAAAAGACCGTCCTGGTGGATCTGGATTTACGCCGTTCTTCGCTGGCGGAAGTTTTTGATCTTGACCCCAATAAAGGGCTGGTATATTACCTGTTGGGTAAAAACGAAGCGGAAGAGGTTATTTTCAAAACAAAACATCCTTATCTGGATGTGATCCCGGCCGGTCCCATCCCGCCCAATCCGGCAGAACTGCTGAACGATCCGCGACTCGGGGAACTTTTTGAGAAGCTAAGAACAAGGTATGAGGTCATTATCGTGGATACTTCACCCGTCGGTGCTGTTGCCGACACGCTGAAACTCTCACCGCTGTTCGACACCATTGTTTTTATTGTCCGGCAGAGTTTCACCCATAAAGAAGGGCTGAAGAATGTGTTGTGTGAATTGAAGGAGCATGGCATCACACGGCTGGGCATTGTTATGAACAGTATTTCCCTGAAAAGCATGAAACACGGCTATGGTTATGGTTATGGCTACGGCTATGGTTATGGTTATGGTTACAAGGCCGATCCGAAGAACAGCAAACGGAAAGTGTTGAAAGCGGAAAAATCTTAGCTTGGAGTTTTTTCCACCTCCATACTCCCCCGTGGGCAGAGGACAGGTTCCCTGAGTTTTTTTCAATGATTTTGTATTTCTTATGGCTGTGAGATTTTTCCCCCCTGTTTTGCTTTAAAACCCGGGATTTGCGAAGGAGGCGACTGACGCAATCTCATGCATCGCCAGGGAAAGCTGTTTTTTTATGAGTTGGCAGAGTGGAGTGTTTATTAGTTTTTTTCTCACCGGTAAACCCCGGCATATACGTAATCACAAATCAGTCCATCTTATTTTCCTGCAGGAAGCTTGATTTTCCGTTTACTGCGCATTTTATCAAATGGAAGGCGGTAACCAACCGTCAGAGTGAGGGCTACGTCCAAAGAGAATCCAATACGTAAAACGAGATTCTTTACCGGAAAGAAGCCCATCCCGATCTCTTTCCTGACCCCACCCATAAAATCATTATGAATGATGCCATGTTGTTTAGTGAAAATATCCATGCCTGCATAAGCATATATAATTTTGGCAAAACTTACATTAAAACCGATAATATTCGACCAGTAGGAGGATCCCATGCCTATTTCAAAAGAGGTGTAAAACCCCACATAGTTAAAAACAAGGTTGTAAAATTCCGCATTGAACTTTAAGGCACTGTAATCCGGGTTAAACGCAACTCCGGCCTGAATACTTACCGATTGTGGATATTTGTTACGGCTGTATAGGTCTCTATAGTTTATTTGGCTATTTACCGTGCTAAGAATAAATAGCAAGAATGTGAACACCAGTACTGTCTTTTTCATAACAGGTATTTAAGAAATCCGTTGCTTGTAATGGTAAAGTGTTGCACAAATATAAGGGATGTTTTTCAATTTTGTGGTAGAATGGTGTTGAAATGGTGTATGGGGTGAAAAAAGTGTATCGAGTGTGTCGTAGGTAGGGGAGGCTTCATAGGTAACCCCTAACCGCTTTTACCTCAGGGATATCTTTGGGTGAAAAGGCAAATGGGACAGGCATTCCCGGTAGTTATCGGAAGGGCCCAGAACTAAAAATATTTTTATTTTTTTTAATGTACAACAGGGCACAAACTTGAGTGTGAAAGCCGTTGGAAAAGAAAAAAATGCGAAAATCCTTGACATGCTCTATAATTTTTGTAAATTTATGGGCTAAACAGGGGAAACTTTGACCTGGCAAAACAAGTACTCAGCCATGTTTTTTGGGCTTTTCAGAAAAATATTTGGCAGATAAAAACAAAAGCAAGAAACAAAACAAGAATGAAAAACACAATTTCTATTATATTTATATTTTTTAGAATTAAAACCATTTAAATAAGTATCGGACTTTTTCAAATAAGCCTGAAACAGTTGCTGTTTCGGTTTTGTTTGCGCATGCCTGGTGTTTATTTTATTAAAAAACATACTTATGAAAAATTTATACGATTTTCTTTTAAAAACAGGCTTAACGCTTGCTTTAACAGT
>QMPO01000208.1 GCA_003648625.1 Bacteroidota bacterium | reverse complement strand
GTGGAGGGAGCCGTGCCAGCAGTCGGGCCGGACGGTGAAATATATGTTGCCTGGGCGGGGCCCGAAGGCATTGTGTTTGATCGTTCAACAAACGGAGGAGAAACATGGCTGGAGGAGGATATTTTTATCTCGGATCAGCCAGGCGGCTGGGATTATAATATTCCCGGAATAAACCGTTGTAACGGACTTCCGGTAACTTGTTGTGATTTGAGCCAGTCTCCTTACAGGGGAACAATCTACGTAAACTGGACAGATCAAAGAAACGGAACCGATGACACAGATGTCTGGCTGGCAAAATCTACCGATGGAGGCAATACCTGGTCGGAACCTATACGTGTAAATGATGACCCTCCCGGTAAACAGCAATTCTTTACATGGATGACCATTGACGGAGCCAATGGAAATATTTACATTGTTTTTTATGATCGGAGGAATTATGATGACAGGAATACTGATGTTTATGTGGCCCGTTCCACAGACGGCGGAGAAACCTTTGAAAATATACGAATCAGCGAGTCGCCTTTTTACCCGATAAGTAATGTGTTTTTTGGAGATTATACTAATATTACTGCCTATAACAACCAGGTCAGGCCTATATGGACACGGTTACATAACGGAAATCTTTCCATTTGGACAGCTATAATGGACTTTACTGTTGGTACGGAAGAGGTAGTTGAAAGCATCCCGTTCACGCTCGAACAAAACTATCCGAACCCGTTCAGGGAGACCACATATCTTTCCTATAAAGTGAAGAAGCAATCTGAGATCACCTTAATTGTTTTCGATATGTTTGGAAGACAGGTAGCTGTTCTTAAACAGCAGGTTGCCGCAACACCAGGTAAATATGTAGAAATGTTCGATCCCAGACAATACGGTTTATCTCCCGGCGTTTATTATTTTATGCTGAGCAGCAACGGGAGTGTAGAAAAACGCCAGATGATCTTTGTTAAATAAAGTGGTTGATAAATCATAGATATTCGCAAACTCTGGCAATTTTAATTTCATACTTTTGTTATTGATAATACCAGTCCTCACCATATGAATGAAGAACGGATAGAATTATTGCAACGCGTCCGGAGCATTGCCAATGAAGAAGGAATAAGTGAGATCACTTTGGAAAAGTTGCGCCAGAATGATAAAATTCCACAGGATATTTTAAAAAAATATTACTCCAGGGAAAAAGATCTGGTTAAGGATATACTTACCGAGGAACGAAAAAAATTTGAAGAGATTTTTGTCGATCATGATTTTGAAGGGTATTATGACGCCATCGACATTCTGTTTACGGTAAGTAAGGAAATGGCAGGGAAATTCTACCACCTGAGCCCTTCGGTTACCAATGAATGGAAAGACATTCACCCGGATATATACCAGGATCATATCGATAAGAGAGTTGACTTTATTTACATGAAAATCAACGTAAATATTCAGAAAGGCATTATCAGTGGCCTGTACAGGAACGATGTGAGTACCGAACTCGTAGCCAGAAGATACATCAGTCGTTTGCTGGATTTACACGACCCTGATAATTTCCCTCCCGAAGAATTTTCTTTTGTTCAGCTGTTTACCCAGATGTTTGAAAGTTTTATAAAAAGTATTGCCACCGAAAAAGGGCTGAAATACTATGAAAAAAAGAAAAAATCGTTTAAACTGCTTTCTTAGTATTTCAGAAGTTTACGCACAAGCATGTTCGAATTCTTATCGGATATGCGCACGAAATACATACCTGGCTTTAAATTCTGTATGGAACGAACTATATGATTTTCACCTCTGTTCAAATGAATAGACTCATTCATTACGGGTTCGCCTAATACGTTGTATATGCTTAGTTCCATAACGGATTGTTCTTTTCCCCATAACCTGATATCCAAATAACTGCCTGCCGGATTGACCAGTCTGACATCCTCAAACAAACCGCTAAATTCTCTTGTCCCCAGTGTTTTATCAACAGCCAGTTTCATTAGCACCGGTAAGTGATCCGAGTTATAGGCTAAAGCATTCAGTACGTCCGGAGGAACGGAAGTATTGGTAGGAGAGTCATTGACAGCTTTATTGAAATGTTGCCCGTCTTGTCCAACAGCCCGATACGATTCACTGACGTAGCTTACCTCTTTGGTGCCGTTCATAATACTGTTCGAAATTAAAATGAAATCAAACCGGTCATCCATCCCTCCTGTAGAAGCACAGCCGTTCGAGGTACTGTGTGTTGACTGGGTATGATAAGGGCTGTAATAGCTGTTGTTGTGCCAGTTTCCGTATTGGTCAACAGGGTCGTTAAACCGAAGATCCGGATTGGAATAAAATAAAAACTGCTGGTAAGCATCCTCATTATTAGAATACACATTGAAATCACCCATCATCAGATAATTGTCCTCATCATTTAAATCATTCAGGTAATTCATGGTGTTTTCCGCCATTATTTTCCGTTTGTTTTCATTGTCTGAACCGGAACTGGCTTTTAAATGTGCTACCACACAAATAATAAAGGCTGTGTCGCCCTGTGGCAGATCATCTGATCTGTAATAGAGTTTATACACATCTATATCCCGAATATAGCTTTGAGCAATATAATGAGAATGCATTGCTAATTTGTCTTTGTTGTAGTACAGCATATTCACAAGGTACGAGTAAGCCTCGCTTAAAAATTCGGCTTTCCGGTAATAAGTAACGCCATTTGTGTTAAGTACCTGGTCCAGTAAATGCTGATGGATGGATTCGGATTTGGAAATCTCGTTAACAGAAAAAATATCCGGTCGGAGATAATTAATAATTGTTTTCAGGTAGTTGTCTTTATCATTGATGTTGTTGTTTGCGGTGGTGCAATAACTCGTATAATTTCCGTAATTCAGTAAATTGTATTGTACTACGGTTAATGTGTCCTGACCCTGAAGCAGGAATACATGTAAAACGAAAACACCAATGAACAGGAGATTTCTCATAATTGCGAAATTTCACAAATGTAATAAAAGAAACAAGTTACAATTAACTCCTTGCTTTAATAAGCAACTCCAGCATCTGTATGCCTGCGTCTGAGATAACGGTTCCCGGGCCAAAAATTGCTACGACACCAGCATCATACAGGAACTGATAGTCCTGCGGAGGAATGACCCCGCCAACAATCACCATAATGTCTTCGCGGCCGAGTTTTTTCAGTTCTTCAATTACCTGGGGAACAAGTGTTTTATGTCCTGCTGCAAGACTTGACACGCCCAAAACATGCACGTCGTTTTCAACAGCCTGTCGGGCAGCTTCGGCAGGGGTCTGAAACAGCGGGCCGATGTCCACATCAAACCCGATGTCGGCATATCCTGTAGCTACTACTTTAGCACCTCTGTCGTGTCCGTCCTGACCCATTTTGGCAATCATGATGCGTGGGCGGCGACCTTCCATCTCCGCAAATCTATCGGCCAGCCGATGCGCTTTTTTAAACGATTCCTGCTGTCCGGCTTCGGCAGAATATACGCCGGAGATAGATCTGATGACTGCTTTGTAGCGCCCGAACACCTTCTCACAGGCATAAGAAATTTCACCCAGTGTTGCTCTTTTTTTAGCAGCATCAACTGACAGGGCAAGCAAGTTGCCTTCCCCTGTTTTACAGGCTTCGGTCAGGGCATCCAGACTTTTTTGCACTTCTTCTTCGTTCCTGTCGGCACGCAACCTGGCCAGGCGTTTTAGCTGTGCCTCGCGGACGGCTGTATTGTCCACTTCAAGGGTGTCCATAGGGGCTTCTTTTTCAAGACGATATTTGTTAACACCTACAATAATGTCTTTATGCGAGTCAATCCGGGCTTGTTTCCTTGCTGCTGCTTCCTCGATACGCATTTTCGGGAGCCCGGTTTCAATAGCTTTCGACATGCCGCCCATTTCTTCGATTTCCATAATGTGTTCCCAGGCTTTATGTGCCAGTTCATGGGTTAATTTTTCCACATAATACGAACCTGCCCACGGATCTACCGAGCGACAAATACTGGTCTCTTCCTGCAAATAAATTTGTGTGTTCCGCGCTATGCGCGCCGAAAAATCTGTGGGAAGGGCTATGGCTTCGTCCAGCGCATTGGTATGCAGCGATTGGGTATGGCCGAGTGCTGCCCCCATAGCTTCGATACAGGTACGGGCTACGTTGTTGAACGGATCCTGTTCCGTTAAACTCCAACCGGAAGTTTGCGTATGTGTTCGCAAAGCCATCGATTTAGGGTTTTTCGGATCAAACTTCTTCACAATTTTTGCCCACAACATCCGGGCGGCACGTAGTTTGGCAATTTCCATAAAATGGTTCATGCCGAGGCCCCAGAAAAACGACAATCGGGGAGCAAAATCATCAATGTTCAGGCCTGATTTAATCCCGGTACGGATGTAATCAAGACCATCGGCAAGTGTGTACGCCAGTTCAATATCGGCTGTAGCACCTGCTTCCTGAATGTGATAACCCGAAATGGAAATGGAGTTGAATTTAGGCATGTTCTGAGCAGAATAATCGAAAATATCGGCAATAATCCTCATAGATGGCTCAGGCGGATAGATGTATGTGTTCCGTACCATGAATTCTTTCAGAATGTCATTTTGGATGGTTCCGGATAATTCTTCCAGTTTAGCCCCTTGTTCAAGAGCAGTAACAATGTAAAAGGCGAGTATGGGTAGCACTGCACCATTCATGGTCATAGACACGGAAATTTTGTTCAGTGGAATTTCATCGAACAGGATCTTCATGTCGAGAATGGAATCAATAGCTACACCGGCTTTACCTACATCACCAACCACGCGTTCATGGTCCGAATCGTAGCCACGGTGTGTGGCCAGGTCGAAAGCTACTGATAAGCCTTTCTGCCCTGCAGCCAGATTACGCCGGTAAAAGGCATTTGATTCTTCTGCAGTGGAAAATCCGGCATATTGCCTGATGGTCCATGGCCTTGTTACATACATCGTGGAATAGGGTCCGCGTAGGAATGGCGACAATCCGGCGGCATAGTTCAGGTGCTCCATGCCTTTCAGTACAGCATCCGTATAAACAGGTTGGATCTCAATTTGTTCGGGTGTTTTCCATTCGGGGGCAATCTGATTTTGTGCTATCCATTTTTCGGAAGTAACAGGGCTTTCAGGGGTTCTGAAAACATCTATGATTTTGAAATTCGGTTTCATGGTTCGCCTCTTTTTTAAGTAAATGATTTAAGCAATCCCCAGCATTTGCTGATAATTCTTCAGGTCTTCCAGTACGTTCGACCGGACATGGATAAAGTGTTTCATGCCCTTTGCACGGAATTCTTCCACTAAATTTTTAGGATAGCCC
>QMPO01000207.1 GCA_003648625.1 Bacteroidota bacterium | reverse complement strand
CATTTTAAAGAACTGGGTACGGTTAACAACACGATCAATGCGAAAAAAGACGGTGGCATTACCAAAGATTTTGTATTGCGTATTCCCAAACAGAAAATCAGGTATTTAAGGGTTATTGCTAAAAACAGGGGTGTTTGTCCTGCCTGGCATACAGGGGCCGGTGAACCTGCCTGGATATTTGCAGATGAGATTTGGGTGGAATAATTTCCATTTCATTCGTTTACAACACTGGTTTATGTTTGCAACTTAAATCCATAAACCATTTAATGCCTTTGATTTTCATAAAAGCAAACTGGGCTGTCAGATGTAAATTTTGTTTGATCTGTAGTCTTAAGATACTATGACTTAAGCCAGGGGAGAGCGGAGGGTAAATAAAAAGGCCACCCAATCATGTGGCCTTCGTAGACTTTTTATAATGGACTTATTTCATTGGATATTTTTTAAATATCTCATTCGACTTCATCAGTATGTCCACATACTGGGCACGCCGGTATGCAAAAGGATCATCGATGTTTTTGCGCGACAGTTTACCTCTGAAATCATCCATGTTTTCATACTGGTTATTGGCCAACCATATCTCCATATCTTCCAACATCTTGGTGATTTGTTCGGGTCCGTGCTTGTACACGGTGCTCACAATCTGTACAGCGTTGGCGCCGGCAAGGATCATTTTGATGGCATCATCGCCTGTAAAAATGCCTCTGCTGGCACAAATATCTGCGTTCAACTCTCCGTAAAGTAATCCGATATACCTGAGAGGAAGCCTGCTGTCGAACTCGGAACTCAGGTTGTATGGGAAAAACATTTCCTGTGTATCTACATTGATATCGGGCTGAAATAATTTGTTGAACAGCACAAATCCGTCTAATCCCCTTTTGTCCATTTCATTGAACGTATATAACGGATTGGTATAAAACGGACTCAATTTAACACTGACAGGGATACTTACAATTTTCTTAACACCTTCAATAATATCAAATTCTTCGTTAAGGATAGCGCGACCTTCCAGCTCAAAATCTTTCGGATTGTTGTAAAGGTTAAGTTCCAGAGCATCGGCGCCTGCATCTTCAAACTTTTTGGCATATTCATTCCATGTATCAAACCGAACAGCATTCAGGCTGGCGATTAGTGGAATATTTAGAGCTTCTTTCGCCTCTTTGAAATGCATCAGGAACTCTTCCGGCCCTGCTTCATAAATATCCTTCGGAAACAAAGAGGTCATTTCGGCATGACGTTCGTCGTAACCGGTCATCTCCTCTTCCAGCATAAAATTCTCGAGGTGTATCTGTTCTTCGAAAAGCGATTTGTAAACAATGGCAGATGCTCCTGCTTCCTCCAGTTTTTTTAACATACCGATGTCAGTTACCAGGTTGCTGGCTCCAATGATAAGCGGATTTTTCAATTCCAATCCCAGGTATTTTGTTTTCAGGCTCATAGTTCTATCTTGTTTAAATTTATTGCAATCGTTTGCGGCTATAAAATTAAGATAAAAAAAGGGGATATGGCGCCCCTTTAATCTAAATTCGTTTTAAATTGTTGCGCATATAATATTTGTCCTGTTATTCGGTTCTTAAGAAAGTTTAAATGAGTATTTTCGCAAATAATTTTTGAAATATAGCTTTTAAAGATAAATATTATGAATAAAAAGAAGAGATTCATTACATGTGACGGTAACTACGCAGCTGCTCACGTAGCCTATATGTTCAGCGAGGTTGCAGCTATCTATCCCATCACCCCTTCTTCAACCATGGCTGAGTATGTAGACGAATGGTCAGCTTACGGGAGGAAGAATATATTTAATGAAACGGTAAAAGTTGTGGAGATGCAGTCGGAGGGTGGCGCTTCAGGTGCTGTACACGGTTCGCTACAGTCGGGTGCTTTAACAACTACGTTCACAGCATCGCAGGGATTGCTTTTGATGATCCCGAACATGTATAAAATTTCAGGCGAGCTTTTACCCGCCGTATTTCACGTAAGTGCCCGGAGTCTGGCAGCACAGGCGTTGTCTATTTTTGGCGACCACAGTGATGTGATGAGTGCCCGTCAGACAGGTTTTGCCTTTCTGGCAACAGGCAGTGTACAGGAAATTATGGACATTGCCCCGATTGCTCACTTCGTCTCTTTACGTACACGAATCCCCTTCGTACATTTCTTTGACGGGTTCCGTACTTCACATGAAATTCAGAAAGTAGAGCACTTTGAGCATGAAGATCTGAATCACTTATTTCCCTGGGAAGATGTACAGAAATTCAGAGATAATGCATTAAATCCTGAAAATCCCGTTACACGCGGAACAGCACAGAATCCTGATATTTATTTCCAGGCACGTGAAGCGATCAACCGTTTTTACGATCCGATTCCTGACCTGGTGGAAGAATATATGCAGGAGATTAAAAAACTGACCGGACGTGAGTATCACCCGTTTACCTATTATGGTGCCGAAGATGCAGACCACATTGTTATTGCCATGGGGTCTGTTACGGAAACCATACGCGAAACTATTGATTACCTGGTGAGTGAGGGTGAAAAAGTAGGTGTGGTAAGTGTACACTTATACCGCCCGTTCTCAGAAAAGTACCTGATGAAGGTAATACCTGATACGGTGAAAAAAATTGCCGTGCTTGACCGTACAAAAGAACCGGGAGCTACAGGCGAACCACTCTACCTGGATTTGAAAGACGTATTTTACAATAAGGAAAACGCGCCTGAAATTTACGGTGGAAGGTATGGACTGAGTTCTAAGGATACAACTCCTGCCATGATCATTTCGGTATTTGAAAATCTGAAACTCCCTGAGCCTAAGAATGGATTTACCGTAGGTATTGTGGATGACGTGACGTTTAAATCGTTACCGTTGCTACCTGAAGTAAGTATTACACCTAAGGGAACTTTTGAAGCTAAGTTTTATGGTTTGGGTGCCGATGGTACAGTAGGTGCTAATAAAAACTCCATCAAGATCATTGGTGAAGCTACTGATAAATATGCACAGGCGTATTTTGCTTACGACTCGAAAAAATCGGGCGGAATAACCACTTCGCACCTCCGTTTCGGAGATCACCCGATCCGTTCCACTTATCTTGTAGGCACACCGGATTTTGTGGCTTGCCATGTGCCGGCATATTTGAATAAGTATGATATGCTGCACGGAATGAAAAAAGGCGGGACATTCCTCCTGAACAGCATCTGGGATGAAGAGGAAACAAAAGATCGTTTACCGGATCATATGAAGAAATTCATGGCCGAAAACGATATTAAATTCTATATGATCAACGCAACAAAAATTGCTTCCGAGATAGGGTTGGGCAGTCGTACCAACACAATTATGCAGGCAGCGTTCTTCAAAGTGGCTGAGATCATTCCTTATGAGCAGGCTGAAGAACTGATGAAATCGTTCATTAAGAAAACATACGGTAAAAAAGGTGATGAAGTCGTGAACATGAACTTTGCGGCTGTTGACAGAGGTGCTGATGTAATTAAAATAGAGATACCGAAAGAGTGGGCTGGTACATCGCTGAAGGAAGAAGAAGATCCTTATGCCGATATGCCTGATTTCATCCGTAATGTGGTGAAACCTATTGAACATCTGAAAGGCGATGATTTGCCAGTAAGTGCCTTCCTTGGACGTGAAGACGGTTCATTTCCTCCGGGAACGGCTGCTTTCGAAAAAAGAGGTATTGCCGTAACTGTTCCGGAATGGCAACCTGATAATTGTATCCAGTGTAACCAGTGTGCTTATGTTTGTCCTCATGCCGTTATCAGGCCATTCCTACTGGACGAGGAAGAAGCAGCAAATGCTCCCGAAGGCGTGGCATTGCTGGAAACCAAAGGAAAACTGGCTCCGCATAAATTCCGTATCCAGGTAAGTGTACTTGACTGTACAGGTTGCGGTAGTTGTGCCGATGTTTGTCCTTCAAAGGAGAAATCATTGATCATGAAACCGCTTGACTCACAAATGCATGAAGATGCTAACTGGGACTGGATGATCAATAATGTTTCCTCAAAAGAGCATGTAGTTGATAAGTTCTCGAGCTTTAAAAACAGCCAGTTTGCACAAAGTTTATTTGAATTTTCAGGTGCTTGTGCCGGTTGTGGTGAAACCCCATATATACAGTTAGTAACGCAGTTATACGGCGACCGCATGATGATCGCCAATGCTACGGGATGTTCTTCCATTTATGGAGGTTCGGCACCGGCAACACCGTACACAACGAATGCGGAAGGTAAAGGACCGGCCTGGGCCAACTCATTGTTTGAAGACAACGCTGAGTACGGTTACGGAATGGCAGTCGGCGTACGGAAAATGCGGGAACGTATTGAAAGACTGATGCGTGAAGCTCTAGAAGGCGATATCGATGCTGAAAGAAAAGAAGCTTTTGAAGCCTGGATTGAAACAAAAGACGATGGAGAAGCTTCCAAAATAGCTTCGGCAAAAGTTTCGGCAGTGCTGAAAGGCAAAACCGATGATCTGGCCCAGCAGCTGATGAAACTGGAGCATTATTTCATTAAAAAATCTATCTGGTCATTCGGTGGTGATGGCTGGGCGTACGATATTGGTTACGGTGGTCTGGACCATGTGTTGGCATCCGGAGAGGATATCAATATTCTTGTGCTGGATACCGAAGTTTATTCCAATACGGGAGGGCAGGCATCTAAAGCCAGCCCGACTGCTGCTGTGGCCAAATTTGCTACGGCCGGTAAAGAAATACGTAAAAAGGATCTGGGGGCTATTTATATGACTTACGGTTATGTATATATTGCTCAGGTAGCCATGGGAGCTAATATGAACCAGTATTTTAAAGCATTAAAAGAAGCTGAAGCCTATCCGGGCCCATCGCTGATCATTGCTTACTCACCATGTATTGCACATGGTTTACGAAATACAATGGCTCAGTCGCAGGCTGAAGAAAAGTATGCCGTTGAATCGGGATACTGGACATTATACCGGTACAACCCGATGCTTGAACTGGAAGGTAAAAATCCGTTCATGCTTGATTCGAAAGAACCGGACTGGGAAAAATTTGAGCAATTTCATAATATGGAAGTACGTTTCCTCTCGCTTAAGAAAAGTTTCCCCGAAAGGGCAAAAGAGCTGGGAGCCCTGGCTCTTAAAAATGCTAAGTGGCGTCATGACTTTTACAAACGTCATGCAGCCATGGATTATTCAACTAAAGAGTAGATTATTGAAAGTGGGCCCAAATAAAAGAGGCTGTCTCAAAACAAATTGAGACAGCCCTTTTTTTTTCGAAGATTTTAGATTAGAAATAAGTTTCCGTTTTTTCTTTACCATT
>QMPO01000206.1 GCA_003648625.1 Bacteroidota bacterium | reverse complement strand
GAAAACCTTCACATGCAAACGTGGAGGTTTTTTTTATGTACGGGAGTAGCAGCAGGTAGTGCATCCCGACGTTTTGAGTCGGGAGGGTCCCGGGGGTCGAGCCCCCGACGAATCACAGAAAACCTTCACATGCAAACGTGGAGGTGTTTTATATGTACGGGAGTAGCAGCAGGTAGTGCATCCCGACGTTTTGAGTCGGGAGGGACCGGGGTTCGAGCCCCCGACGAATCACAGGGCAAGCCTTCTCAGAAAACTGAGGGGGCTTTTTTTATGGTTTAAGCGGGATCCGCGGAGAGGTGGAAGTCTAAAATAATTTAAGCGGGACGCTTAAACCGGTATTATATTAAAAAAGCGCCGGCAAATCTACCGGCGCATTGTACGATGCCGAGGTCAACTACTCCCTCAAATCGCCTTAAACAAGCGTACAGGTTTATACTGTGTTTACGTGCAACTTGTTTCAGTGTAACGCATGATTTTTTAGAAAATTATTAAAATAAGCAAACCTGCCGATGGATGGTCGTGCTTGTTCTCACCGGCAGGTTGTAGCAATGTATTGCATTATGAGACACTCAAAATTACATAAAAATTGATAATATGTCAATAGTTTGCCCTGTGAATTTAGTGTGTGAAGCACGAAATCAGACGGAGAAATGTCTGCCCTGATGTTGTACTTATTTTTTTCGGATATTTGCCCCCACATAAAAACGAAAAAATACCATCATGGAAAATCATAACGAAAAAGTTTGCCTGTTCTGCAAGAAGGATGAAGAGAGTGTACCGTTGGTACAAGTAGATTATAAAGGAAAGACGTACCACATTTGCCCGCAGCACATTCCCGTGCTGATCCACGATCCGGGACAACTGGAAGGTATGTTGCCGGATGCCGGAGATTTGCAGGCAGGGTAATTTACATAAGAGGCACGCGAATCATTCGCGCGCCATTTCAGGTGGCGCACGAAACATTCTCGCACCCCTTCATACAGCGTAGTCTGGAGACTACGCTGAGGGTTAATTTAAATATTCTGATTTCATCCCCGCAGGCGGAGGACAGAAAAAAAAGAGGCCTGACAATAAATATCAGGCCTTTTTTGTAAACCCGCTTTAGGGTTTTAGGAATAAACGTTCCTGTTTATTTGTTTGGCTGTAATGCCGGCACATACTGTTTACCGGCGCATACAACCGGGAGTGTACAATTCACCCCCACTTCAAACAAGCGTTTTATGGGTCAATTAAAATTAAAATCAACTGAGCAAATTCATATCTAGGAGGGGTCTCCGGGCTGAGGAAAATTATCCCTGCCCATCCACCGGGTAATATATCATAACCTGCTCCATGCTGTAACGCCATGTAAGACATATTATATGCAGGGAAGAATGGATCACCGCCGCCAGGAGCAGATGTCCCCCAAGGCCATGGATTCAATCCGTCGCCGCTATGAAGTACACCCCATATTGCTTTCTGCATATTTTCACCTTTAAGTGGCGTAAGAGGCATGTGAATATCAATATCTCCATTTTGCCGCGTCATGTTGAATAAATAGTTCAACTGATCAAACAAGTCCTGGTCAAAATCGACCCCGGATTCAGGAATATCATCGGGATCATCAAGTGTGCAGAAAACTTGCGTTAACTCGTGTGTTCCTCCAACAATTCCACTATTATGATCACCACACCAAGCACCTACCCATGTGTCGTAAGGGATATCATAGTAATCACCGTCATCTGGTTCTGCATAGGTCATTTTCCATTTCCAGTAAAAACCCGGGTATGTTTCATTATCATAACCAAGGTAGCTGATGTGCATAGTTATTTCAGTCGGCAGGTTCATATACGGTGGCAACAAAAGGTCGGTTTCGGTGGCCACGCAGTTACCTACAACAAATTCAAATACACCATCAGGACCCGGATCATAAGTGTCTTCAAAAATGTCATTCCAGGTGAAAGTGTACATATATACCCAACCCATTTCATCGCCATCCATGGCCCACAGATACAGGTCAAACTCATAGTAATCCACCTCAGCATCGTAATCAGCATATTGGATACATAACGGTTCTCCTACGCCTAACCAATCCATATTGTCCCAAGGTGATCCCACCATGTCTTCGAGTGGTCCGTTTCCAACCTGATGACGTCCTTCAATCATAAAGATGGCCGGTTCGTCAATAAATAAGCCGCCGCCTGATGTTTCGTATTCAGTACCAACATATACATCATTGGTTTCTTTTAAACAGAAGTCGCCAAAGAAACAAATTTCTCTGATTGTGATTTCAGTAACCTCAAACCAGAAGAAACCAAATAACAGGTAATCATCCGGTACGAAGCACAGTACGTCGATAAGGATTTTGGTTTTTTCGAAAGCACAAACTTCAAATTGATATTCAACTCTGCTTACGGCAAAATCCCAGAAATCACTGCCAGGCAGCGGTGCTGCTTTAAACAACAGGTCATCTGCTCTTGAAGTTTCATCGTAACCAGGTGTACCCATATTATCCCAAACATAGAATTCTTTCAGAACATATGAATCACAGTCATCATCGTCGTCTGTTACGGGCAACAAGATGGCTTTTGTGTACGGTAAACCTTCCACATAATAAATTTCAGCAAAATAGGTGGTTTCAACACCGGCAGCGTCTGCTATAACAATTTCTGCATATTTGTTAATCTCACCATCAATAGAATCGTTACAGTTAGGAACAGAGTAAGCTCTGTCAGTAAATTCCAGAATGGTATTTACCTCGAAAGTAACTTCCTGCATTACAGTGTTATCATTGATAGGTTCAATGGGAGCGTTCTTCTTACAGCTAACTAAAACAGCTGCGATCATGAATATAAATACTAATTTTTTCATATCTCTATAGCTTTATAAGTTAACATTATTGTTCTAGCCAGTATAAATCCGGTAAAGGATACTCTGGGTTTTCAACACAATCTCCCCATGCGAATTCAATAACACCGTCATCGTTAGTGTCTAGGTCTTCGAGTGCATTGTCGGTAAAGTACCATATGTGCTGTGGCATGCCAGTAGCCCAACCCGGAACGTCATCTCTTGACTCATCCATATTGGTGTAGCCAAAGATTTCATCCCTCATTGGTGGAGGACTTCCATCATAATACCATGGTCCATAAATGTACATTAAAATGGCAAACTCCTCGCCATCAATGTCATCATAGTCGGCATAGCGGAAGCATAATGGTTGACCTTCGCCAAAATATTCTTCATTGCTCCAGGAATTGATAAAAAACCAGGTGTCAGTTGCTGGATCATATTTCCAAAGAGCTAAGGCAAAAATAGCCGGCATATCCATCTGGATACCTGCTTGCTGATCTTGATAAAAGTTATATCCAGTTTCAGGATACCATACCCAAAGTGGTACACCGAAATCATGCCACATACTGGGATCCATCCACCATTCTATACAGACATCGCCAAAGAAGCAAATCTCACGAATAGTGATCTCCGTAATTTCGAACCAGAAGAATCCGAACAATTCATAATAATCCGGTGTGAAACAAAGTACGTCAATATACAACTCTACTTTTGTAAATGCACAGAGTTCCAGCGTAACCGGTAATTGTTGTGTCGCAAAATCATAAAATTCTGAGTCAACAGCAGGTGCAGCTTTGATCATCGTTCCACCTTCATCAAAAACATAGAATTCCGTAATGTAGAATATATCACAACATTCTGGTGCGTTATCACACATTTCGATAGGAAGTTTGAGGCTCTGCGTATAAAGTTCGCCGTTTGTGTAAAACAACAGAACTTTAAAATAAGTATTCCCTTCGTAGTCAAAGGCAACTTCTTCCGGAGGAGTTAAAGGTGCACCTGCATCATCAGTTATCATCATCAATGCATAAACGGGTATGGCATCAGGATCGCACTCAGGGATATCATAATCATATGTCCAATCCCTACCGGCATCCGGAACCAAAGTTGTTACATTGAAAGTAACTTCAGCATACTTCTCGGAAGGTTGCGGGTTTTCGTTCTTCTTACAGCTAAACATTACGGCTGTAATCAGAAATAATAAAATTACTTTTTTCATAGTGTAAAATTTAATTATTAATTTTTATGTGATGCTTGTCAATCTGTTTTCGTTTAATAATTAGTTTTTTCATTCCACTGTTTCATAGGCAGATTGGTTTAGGTTTAACTTAATTTAATATATCTTTTTGGTAAAAATTATACATGCCATACAACATTTATTATTGTTGTTGCCTGCATTGCCTGTCCATAATATGGAATTAAGAAAATAGCTTGTAATGTGTTTGACACATGAAGCGGAACCCCGCTTATTCATTTACAAAGTGGCCACCACTTTGCTAACGAACCGTCATAATTGTACGTTGCCTTTAACGTTCCAACTTTAAAGAAGAACTTCTTTGCGCTGGTTTTTCAGAAATGAGACAATTTCCCTAAAAAATTGCTTTGTGGCTTAGGTTTGTTGGTTGTATAATTGGTCTTAGTTTAGTCTTTGGGAAAAAGACTGCTTGTAAAACAGGAGCAAATATAAACCATAAGAGGTATAAAAACAAGCTATTTGTTAAAAAAAATTAACATTTGAGTAACAAATGTAACATAAGCAGTGTGTTAACGGGCTGTGTTTACATATGTTTACGCTGTTTATAAGTGTTTGTAAATTATTTTCTTTATCAATTAATCAATATAAATTGTCTGACGGGCATGTTAAAAGGTGGTTTTGGCTGCCGCTATACAGTTTCTCGTAAGTTGGCAGGAGCCAACTGGAAATAGGTACATGAATAGTTGTGCTTACGCATTACAAATTCAGCTACGCAGTCACCTCTTTAAAAAAAACTTGTAAAGGCAATGATGTCTTATATATCTTATCCTTACATACACCCTCAAGCCGGGTGGGCTCTTACTTTTTTTCAACAGCAAAAAAAAGTAAGCAAAAAACGCCGCCGCTGCTGATAAAATTGCTAAAAATCACGGTATTCCACTGAAAGAAAATAACTCTCTCGCCTCGGACGAGATCGAACAGATTTTCTTTCTTAACGTTACATACCGTGATTTTCTTAACGCATTTTATCAAAGGCGGAGAACCCTGCTACATATCCCAAGTTGCCTAAAACATGAAATTTCAACAAACTCAAAAAGAAACTCACAAAATTCATTTTGGACGTTATTGTATGAAAAGCATAATAAAAAAAAAGAGGCTGTCTCAAAACAAATTGAGACAGCCCTTTTTTTTTCGAAGATTTTAGATTAGAAATAAGTTTCCGTTTTTTCTTTACCATTTGATTGTATTTGGGTGATTTGAAAAGAAAAAAG
>QMPO01000205.1 GCA_003648625.1 Bacteroidota bacterium | reverse complement strand
GAAAAGTTCACCAAACTCAATGCTGCTTACGAGGCCATTAAAGAGGAGCGGGGGATAAACTAAAAATCCCGCCATGGATAACCCGGGCGGGATTAAGTATTTTCATTATGCCTGGCTTTACTTCTTCAGATTCTCCGGCAGGAGGATAACTTTCAGGTAATGCTTGTCGTTGAAGAAACTACTTGCCAATTTTTGCAGATCTTCACTGTCAGTCTGATCAATGATATCCCTGATTTCATCAAATGTCAGTATTTCTTCGTTCAGGTAGGCGGCTCCGTTGATTTTGCTCAACCAGTAGTTGTTATCTTTAAAATTGATTTCGTACTCACGAAGGGAAGTCGCTTTGGCTTTTTCCAGATTCACTGTGCCGGGGCCTGTCATTTTTAGTGTATCCATTTCAAAAAATACGGTTTGCACCAGTCTGTCCACATTTTCCGGAGCACAACCCCAGCTGATGCTGATGTTGATCTCTTCCTTAGGGAATTTACTGGTACTGGCATAAGCCCTTACTCCGTAAACGCCTCCCTGGTCTTCCCGCATGCTTTCCCGCATCCTGATCTTCAGGATTTTCATCAGCAGCATTTTTTTCAAAAGATGCTCACTTGACCATTCAAAAGGTTCATTCATCATGAGAGAAGCAAAGCTTTGCGGCTCAGTGCCTTTAAAAACAGTTGCTTCTGTGATGCCTTCCGGAAACTCCGGACTGACATCTTTCCACGCAAGTTTTTCATCAGTGGCTGGTAAACTTCCCAGGTATTTAGTGATTAGCGGGATGATGCTGTCGTTGTCGAAACTACCCACAAGGGTAAATGTGTAACCGTTGGCATTGGCGAACAGTTCCTTGTAAAACGTATAAGCTTCATCCAGGTTAATGCTGTTGATCTGTTCTTCGGTAGGAAATGTGATCGTCCGCGGGCTGTTCTGTGTGGCCAGCTTGGCAATCGTATCGTAAAAAACTGCCTGGGGGTTGGACCGGATGTATTTAAACCGGCTGATCGTTTGCGCTTTGAATGTTTCGAATGCCTCCTCGTCCTTTCTCGGATGGGTGAAATAGAGATAGGTAAGCTGGAACATCGTTTCCAGATCTTTTTTTACTGAAGAACCTTTTATTCCCTGATCCAAATCACCGATAAAAGGTGTGACCGATACATTTTTTCCGGTAAGGAACTTTTGCAGCATGATCTTATCCATATTTCCGACACCGCTTTCATTAATGATCTCGTCAGCATAAGTTGCTGTGATAACCTGATTGTCGGGAACGATGGAAGTGCCACCCAATCCAAATGATTTCATTAGAATCTCATCGTTCTTAAAATCAGTTGGTTTCAGAAATACCGTAATGCCGTTACTCAATTTGAGTGTTGTAATGCCAAATCTTTCATCTGTAGTTTTTTCGGTAATTTCTGCGCCGGGCAGGGGGTCTTCGATTATCTGACTACTCACGCTTTCATCGTTGTAATCTTCCAATTGGGCGTTTGCGGCTTGTGTAATAACTGTTAGTATCTCTTCTTCATCCGGTACGGAAACATCTTCTTTTTCAGGGGCAAGCACCAACACAACCAGGTTGCTGTCGCTAACCAGTTGACCGGCAAGTTGGTTGAGTTCGTCAATATGAATTTCCGGTAGCAATTCTTTTGTCAGCTCATATTCGTACTCAATACCGGGGAATGCTTCGCTTTCCAGAAAATTGCTGACATATTCGCCAACGTATCTCTTCGATTCTGTTTTATCCTTTTCTTTAACTGCTTTTTCCATGTTGCTTAGGATTTCCGCTTTTTGCCTTTCGAGTTCGCTTTCCTGGAAGCCATATTTACGGGCTCTTTCGTTTTCTTTTACCAATGCCTCAATGGATTCCGGTATTTTGTTCGTTTTGGCCATGGCCACGGCTCCGAAAGCATCCCGCGACCGGCTCAGATAACCCATGTAAAGTGCTTGCGCATATGCGAAAGGCGCATCAGATTTTTGGACAATCTCGTTTAACCTGGAGTTTAACATTCTAACATACAGATTGATCATTAGTTGTCGGTGGTAATCATTCTGAGTTTCAATTTTCAGTTTATCCTGCTTGTAAAGCAACATCACCTGGCTGTAAAAAGCTTCCTTGTCGGTAGCCACGGCAACCAATGGTTCCTTGTTTCCGGGTATATCATAAAATTTTCTTTCCCGCTCTTTTTCCGGGTTATTTATCGTGCCAAAATGTTCTTTGATCTTTGTTTCGGCATATGCCGGATCGATGTCCCCTACAACAATTACAGCCATCAGATCGGGGCGGTACCAGTCGTAATAAAAACGGTCGATCACTTCGTAATTACACGAATCAATCACGCTCATTTTCCCGATAGGTATGCGTATGGCATATCTCGATCCTTTAAAAATGATAGGAAAAACTTTTTTCATCATGCGGTCCTGTGCTCCGAGGCCGAGGCGCCACTCTTCGTGCACTACACCGCGTTCTTTGTCAATTTCTACCGTGTCAAGACTCAGATTGTGCGCCCAGTCTTCCAGGATCATAAAAGCCGTATCCACCAGGCCCTGTCTGTCGGACGGTATTTGAAACATATAAACTGTTTCGTCAAAACCGGTATAAGCATTCAGGTCGGCGCCGAAATTAACGCCTGATTTTTCCAGAAAGCCGACCAGGTCGTTTTTGTCAAAATGTTTGGTGCCGTTAAAAGCCATATGCTCTAGGAAGTGGGCCAGGCCTTGTTGGTCATCGTCCTCCAGAATAGAACCGGCATTCACTACCAGCCGGAATTCAATGCGTTGCTCAGGTTTGTTGTTTTGCCTGATGTAGTATTTCAAGCCGTTCTCAAGTGTACCTGTAACAACAGCCGAATCCTGAGGTAAGACTTTAGTGACATCTTCCTGCCCTCTCAGAAGTGTAAATGGAGTAAGAAGCAGTAAGGAAACGAAAATGAGTTGTACTGATTTTTTCATAGTTAAATTTTTTAGAGATTTTTATTAGGTTTGGTAACTTTTTTTAATCATGAAACCGCCAGGCAACACCGAAATAAAAACGGGCATCACGTGCCGGATAATGAGGTGCAAGATAGTAAGTGTAATTTCCAAAATAGCTGTTCAGGTGGCTGTATTTTGCAAATAAACGGGCCCGTTTTACTTCCAGCGTTATATAAACATCAACATATATATAATTGCCGATTTTTTTCTCGTTTTGCAAATAAAATGATCGTAGTTCGGGCATGTAAGCATCGGCATAGTATTCAGTAAAATAGCTTAGCTGAAAACCTGTTTGGAGGGTAGCTGCTTTTTTAAAAACAGATGACCGGAAGTACAGATTGGCCATTCCAACAAACATTGGCATTCGTATAATACTGGCATTACTTGGCACCTGGTATACAAGCCGTGTGTCAATACCGAATTTTTTAATCGGGATGTTGCCCTGAGCAAAAACCTGAAAGATTGTAGCAGTGGTCTTTAGTTGTTCGGGTCGCACGGAATCGTTCAGGTAGGTGTAATTGCTGTAGGTAGTAAAGTTAATACCAGTCTCAAAGAATTTGTAGAAATACGAGCCTTTGATATGCATAATGCCTTCTTTGTTCATATTGTTTTTCCATCTGAATCGGTTTGACTGATATTCTGAATAAAACCAGGAGGGCATCTGGCTTGTCAGGTCCAGCGTAAAGCTCAATCGCCCGAAGTTTCTGGATTCTGTTCCTAAAAATTGTTTCAGGTTGGCACGAAATGCAAAGTCACCTCCATTATAATCACCCAAAACCAAATGGGCACTGGCCGTTAGAAAGGAGGACCTGAATAATTTAAGGGAAATGCCTCCAAACGGGATCACCTGGTTCATAATAGATTTAACCGAATCGTAGGGGAGGGTTTGCTCCAGATAGTCGTAATGCACACCAAACGAAAGAGTAAAAATGTCACTTAGGGCAGCATCACTGTATCCGGCATTCGACCATTTTACCGTATTACGGATGCGCAACTGATACAATGAATCGAAAGTGTTTAACGAATCAATGGGTGGAGCGTATGGCTTGTAAAAATCGTCTAATGGATCATTGCCTGAGTACACTTTTTTATTGCGCTGATAATGAAAAGCATAAGAAATATTTCCGGCGTCAATCTTGCGCCGGGTTGTGTCTGTGGCAGACCTGGGTTTCAGAAGGTTGAAATACTGTTCCACATAAAACCCTGACTGGATAATCAGGTTTTCATCGTCCTCCAGATTTACCGGAATAACGCCCCGGTCGGGTTTCAGGTTAAGCTCAAAAATGCTGTCATAGGTAATCCCTCCGTTCTCCCTTACAAGTATTCTGTCTCTGAGATAATTGGCAATAACACCATATCTTTTATTAGGTGTGTAGTACTGGCCTGTGATGAATAATTTATTGTTGTTGGATTTGGAGTTTTTATATTCTCCGGGTGAATAGACAATTCCGAAATCAATACCAACTGAAAGTCCTCTGTACAATTCTCTGCTGAATACAACGTAAAGGCTTTGTTCTTTTTTTGGCCCCATAACATAATGAATGTCACTGTAAGGAATAACCTGCTGGTAATATTTAACATCCGAATTATAGTACATGTATTTTGAAAATGACCGGGTTCTCATGTCATATCCATTTGATATATGGGGCTTGAATATAAAGTTCTTTCCTGCCATACCTATATTGCTCAGTGTAGAATAATACAAATTACCATAGCGCTGTGGGTCGTATTGATGATATCTGAGAATAGCTGTGTCAATAGGGTGGAAGGTTTTTAATTTTAAACTGTCGAGAGTACCCAGAAAATAACTGACACGTAACGAGTCAGCTTTCGACATTTCCGGTACTTTAGGGGGAGGTGGAGGTGGAGGCTTTACGTTCAGAGGTATTGAGTCTGTGTTTGATATTGTATCAGTCAGGATAATTGTGGAGTCGGTAACTGAAATGATCGTGTCAGTTTGTATCAATGTTGAGTCGGACTGGGCAAATGATTGTCCCTGAAAAAGGAGAAAGATGAAGAAAAACAAAAACGGCAGTATATAATTTCGTTTATTTCCCAATCTGACAGATGTTTTGAATAAAGATCAAATTTAGCTAAAATTGAATCCGGTACGTAGTTAAATTTAACTCAACTCTTAATATTTTATAAAATCCGGTTAGAAACTAAGTATCGGTAGTTTTACTTTCATAAGATAATACATAAGGCCAAAAGGATAGGGCTACAACCAAAAAAAAAGCCTGCACCGAGCGGTACAGGCTTTTAAAGGATTGGCAACGACCTACTTTTCCACCGGGTATGGCAGTATCATCGGCGCTGGCAGGCTTAACTTCTCTGTTCGGAATGGGAAG
>QMPO01000204.1 GCA_003648625.1 Bacteroidota bacterium | reverse complement strand
CCCAACCAGCCAGCTTATCAGTTGTTTCAAAAATAAGTTGCCCCCATCTGTTGTAAATCTGAAACAGATAATTTGTCCCTCCCAGAAAACGAAACACAGGTTTGAACAAAGATTCTGTTCCGCCGGGCTTAAATGCATTAGGAAAATAAACATCTGATTCGGGAGTTACGGTTGCGCGGTTTGAGTTGCTTTTTTCTTTAAACCCGTAATCATTTACTTTGCGTTCGACAGCCAGAACCCAATATACCAGACTTTCAACAGAACCTGCAATAGCAGAAATATCATCGGTGTATTCAGTTCTATTCCGCCAAACGGAATCTATCGGAGCGAGTGGTTCTACATTATTTTCCATACGGTAAATATAATATTGGGCAACTCCTGAGCCCCATCCTTTAAAAAGATTCCATCGTAGAAGATTGTGGTTTTTATCCAAAATATTGACTCCCAAATGGATTGTTTTTAGTTCATTCGACTCAATCCATTTATGTCCACAGCTGTCCATGACTTTAACCTTATATTTATAAAACCCTTTGGATCCGTCAGCACTTGTGTCCGTCAATCTTACAGGCCTTTCTGTCAGTGTATTTACATGAATAGTTTTCAGATAATAAAGATCGTTCTCACCCGGTTCACTTCGCCAGATTGCCAGTGATGAGTTTTTAACAGCTGTATCGTAATCTATCGTTAAATCAATTTGGTTGTTTGGCAACACATCGGCATTGGCAAAATAAGTATACGAAGGCTTATCGTAATTATAGGCATAGATTGTTTTAATGCAGGAGGACGTTGTGTAATAGGTACCGTTTTTGTAAACGGTTTCCCTTATAAAGTATGAATAGAGCCTGCCAACTCTTAAGTCTTCGTCCACAACAGTAATGTATTGCAGGTCCTTATTTATTTCCGGCTTATATATAACTGATTGAGTATACATTACATTCGTGTTTTCATTTCCCAGACTGGAATTACCTATCAAATCAAAATGTATTGAATCACCCTCTAAATCAACAAACGGCTCAAAGGTAATTACCGCTTCGAGTTTACACGGATTGTATGCAACATCAATCAAACGAATGTTGCTCTTAGGGCTGGAAAAGGTGCCGGGGCTTTTGTTGCCGCAACTATCCATTGAGGCAATGGCGTATGAGTAAACAGTATCACATGCCGCCACCGTAGTGTCGACATAAAACGTGTTGTTGATGCCATAAACCGTATCAACGTCCATAAATGCACTTCCAATCTTACGGTAAATAATATATGCGGCCACATCTTCGCTTTGTGATGCGTGCCAACCTAAAACAATGTGTGGTGTGTCGTTAAAATAATTGATACTCACCGAATCGAACACCGGGTTGTCGGGATAATTGGCCTCAGTGAAAAAACCCCCTTTGTAATTAGAGCCATAGGTGCAATTGTAAGGTGTAATCAACTCCACTTCGTATTCAATGTACGTAGCACATATGCCATCGGCAATAACCTCATTATAAAAGGTTCCGCTATGCTCCGCAACAATTTCCGTCCAGTTTCCGTGTGTGTATTTCCTCCATATTTTATACTTATTTCCTTGCAGGCCATTTGGCGGATTCCAACTGAGTTTTGCCACATCGGGCTGTGAAGAGTCGAGAAACAGAAAAATAGTTTGCTGCACAAGAGATGACAATGAATCACCGGAAAAATACACCTTTAACTGATAATACTGCGAGGATACATCGGCAGACGCGCCTGTGTGAATATAATTGGTTATATATTCATTTGTTGTGGAAAATATTTCGGTATACGTCAGATTATCGGATGAATGAAATATCTTATACTCCTCAAAACCGCTACCATTGTAAGGCAGCCAGTTAATTTCAACATCTCCGCTGTCGCGCACATCCAGGCAGGTGATAACCGGTTGTCCTGAAAGTATCCAGGATGAAAATAACAATAAAAGTCCGCTTAAGGTTATCCTCATCTACTCACTTATTTGTTAGTATTGTTTGTTTTTCCAACCACTAAAGTAATCATATCATCCGGATGAAGATATTTATTGGCAGCTTCAAGCAACTTATCTGAAGTAATTTGCAGCATTTCATTCAGGCTTTTCTTGTAATAGGCAAATCCTTCACCTATTTCCCTGGCCCCTTTAAAGCGTTCAGCCAAAGCAAACGGACCATCGAATGTGCGCAAATAAGTGCCGTAAATATAATTTTTCACCCGTATTAATTCGTCTTCGTCAATTTTTGTATTCCTGAGCCGTTCCATTTCTTTGTATATCTCTGTTAATGCAGCATCTGTATGTTGCACGTTCACTTCTGTAGATACTGAAAAATAACCGGCATGTTTGTAATTGGTAATAAAGGAACTGACACCGTATGTATAACCTTTGTCTTCACGCAAATTTGACATCAGCCGAGAGCCGAAATAACCTCCCAGAACAGTATTTAACAGTAAAAAACTGTTGTAATCGGGATGGAGACGGTTGATCATCGGTCGTCCTACCCTGATGGCCGATTGCATGGCGTTCGGCTTTTCAATATATCTCTCTTTATTATCAATTATTCCGGTAACTGGTATTTCTTTGTCTGACACTGGGTTTTGTTTCCAGATTACGCCCACATATTTGTTTAATAGTGATAAGATATCACCGGGCATTTTCCCACTTACCAATAAATAGGCATTCTCAGGGTGATAATGTCTGTTGTAAAAAGAAAAAAGGTCGTCTCTGTTCAGCAGATCAAAGTCTGTTATTTCCAGTACCTGGCCATAGGAAGACCCCTTGCCAAATATAAGCTTGTTAAATTCGAGCATGGCTTTATACCTGACCTTTTCACTGTTGATCAAAAACTCCTGTCGTTGCCTGTCAATGTGAATATTCAGCTCTTCCTGCGGGAAATCGGCTTCTGTCAGTATATTACCGATGATAGGAATTAACTGTTCTAAATATTTTGTAAGCACATACAACGTAATAATTGCCGAATCTTTTGTAACAGACACATCAAGATAAGCACCGTAGAAATCAATCATTCCGGCTATTTTTGAGGAACTGTATTGTTTTGTCCCTTCCTTTAACAATTTTCCAACACTCGAAGCAGTTAATCTTTTCGACTGGTATACAGAACCGGCCTCAATAATAACATCCAGACGAACAACATTTTCGTTACCTGCATGTATCAAATATACATCCAGACCATTATCCAAAGTTCTCTTTTCCGGTTCTTCAAGAACCAGATCTACCGGTTGTCCGTGGGATGGTGTAATGTTTCTGTCGATTGTCATTTGCTTGTTCAATGCTTAGTTACTTTTAGCCTTGTAAAAAAGTTTACTGGGTTTCGATTCAATAAAAATCTCCTTTGCCGTATTTTGAATGTCTTTCAGGGTAACCGCACGGTATTTTGCAACCTCCTCATCGAGCATATGTGCATTTCCCAGCATCTCATAGTAACCCAGACTCATTGCTTTATTCAGAACTGACATCCTGCCGAACAACAAATTAGCTTCAATCTTATTGTTTATTTTTTTCAATTCTTCCTTGGAAACGGGTTGCTGACAAATATTATGCAACTCTGAAAAAATCAGGTTCTCAGCATCTCCCACTGTGGCACCGTTCAATAATTTTCCCGTTACGATGAATAAACCCCGGTCAATGTCACCCGTGACGAAAGCGCTTATGTCAGAGAACATTTTGGATTTTTTGACAAGATTTTGGTACATCCTTGAAGAATTGCCATTCGAGAGCACATCTGAGATCAAATCTGTCCTGTAAAAATTGTCTTCGGTTCGGCTTGCCATATGCCAGGCCATATAGACAGCATTTTGCGGCACATTCCTGTCAACCACAAGTTCCCGTACCTCATCCTGATGTGGTTCCTGCGGATAATTTCTTTTTATTTCTTTTCCCGGGGGAATAGGGCCAAACCACTTTTCCGACAGTTTGAAGATCTCTTCCGGATCAACGTCACCTGCAACAGTCAAAATAGCGTTATCCGGATTGTAAAACTTATGATAAAATGCCTGTACCTCTTCCATTGTGGCCTGCTCAATATGGCTGATATCCTTTCCAATAGTGTTCCATTGGTAAGGATGCTTCTTGTAAGCAAGCGGCTTCAGTAACAAATACACATCTCCATAAGGCTGGTTGAGGTAGTTTTGTTTAAACTCTTCCACCACTACCTGACGCTGCACATCAAGACTCTTTTCGGAAAAAGCCAGGGAGAGCATTCTGTCGGATTCGAGCCAGAAAGCCGTTTCTATATTATTTTTCGGAATTGTCAGATAATAGTTAGTAAAATCATTATTTGTGAATGCGTTGTTTTCCCCGCCGGCTTTTTGTAACGGCTCATCATATTTCGGAATATGAAGAGACCCTCCAAACATCAGATGTTCAAAGAGGTGGGCAAAACCCGTCCGGTCAGGATTTTCATCACGCGAACCCACCTTATAAATGATGTTCATCGCCACAATTGGCGTACTCCTGTCTCTGTGAACAATCACTCTCAGGCCGTTCTTTAACATGTATGAATTATACGTCAGCATAGCATACCCAAATAATCACGCAAACTTAAAGATATAACTTAAACGAAGGCGATTTATTTTACATTCATCTTCTTAAAAAACACTACTTTTGCGTACTGTTTCATATCAACATTATTAACGAAAAAAATCCGATCATGGAAAGAGACCAAAAAATATTTGACCTGATAAAACAGGAAAAGGACAGGCAAATGCACGGAATAGAATTAATAGCTTCTGAGAATTTTGTCAGCGAACAGGTTCTGGAAGCTATGGGTTCGGTAATGACAAATAAATATGCCGAAGGATATCCGGGAAAAAGATATTATGGCGGTTGCGAGATCGTGGACCAGTCGGAGCAACTGGCTATTGACCGGGCCTGTGAGCTATTTGACGCTGAGTATGCAAACGTGCAGCCCCATTCGGGCGCACAGGCCAATATGGCTGTATTTCTGGCATGCCTTAAACCGGGCGATACGTTTATGGGACTGGATCTCTCACATGGAGGTCATCTTTCTCATGGTTCTTTTGTTAATTCATCAGGTATTTTATACAACCCTATTGCCTATAAAGTAAAGGAAGACACCGGCACTGTTGATTATGATGAGATGGAACAACTGGCCCTGAAAGAAAAACCTAAAATGATCATTGCAGGAGCTTCGGCTTACTCAAGAGACTGGGACTATGAACGCATGAGGAATATAGCTGATCAAATCGGGGCTATTTTAATGGCTGATATAGCCCACCCTGCCGGATTAATTGCTAAAGGCATACTGAACGACCCTATTGAACATTGTCATATAGTTACAACAACAACGCACAAAACCTTACGCGGACCACGTGGGGGTATGATCCTTATGGGTG